>JAFGKK010000017.1 GCA_016928575.1 Anaerolineales bacterium | reverse complement strand
CCAGGAACCATCGGAGTGAATCCTGAACCGTCCGCCCTGGATCCCCGATAAACCCACTCGGGGATGACAACCATTGTCATGCCCGCGCGTTTTAAGCGGGCATCCAGCCATGGAAACCTTGGATTCCCGCTAAACCCACGCGGGAATAACAAACTATCTCCGGCAGGGAATTTTCCACAAACACCATTGGTTCACTTTATCGACAGCCCCGTTGTGCGGGGCGGGCTGCGCTGTTTTTGGAGGCAGCGCTCCTTGATGCCACGCGGTTTTTGAATGGCTAATTCAATCCCTTAGTAATGTGCGGACAGGTTCACACCAAATGGTGGAGGATGTCGCCTGCTTGCGGCCGCCTCTTTCCGGCGAACTCCGGTTCGCTTTCAAGCCGGGTGATCGCTTTCCTGCAATCCGGAGAACCTTGCTGGGCAAGGTCCGAGGAACGTCAGGCCGTAGGGCCTGGGGTTGCCGGACGGGACCTATTCCTACTTGCCTTGGTGGGTGGATTGATATATACTGTGGGCAATTGTGGAATGAAATGGAAGATTGTGGGTTAAGATGCCGGTCATACCGGCACCTGTTTTTAAAATAGAAAGACGAACAAATGTTCTTAGGAGAGTATGCTCATACGCTCGATGAGAAAGGCCGGGTAACCATCCCGGCCAAACTACGCGCTGGTTTCGCCAACGGGTTGGTGATCACTCGCGGCTTCGAGCCCTGCCTCCAAGTTTACCCGCTTGAGACCTTCCGAGTTCTCGAGCAGAAGGCCCATGCCTTGAGCTCCACCAACCCCTCCCACCGGGCGCTCTTCCGGTTGCTCTTCGGCGGCGCATCGGACGCCAACCTCGACAGCTTGGGCCGGGTCGTCGTACCCGAATACCTGCGAGGGTACGCCGGCCTGCAGAACCAGGTGGTGTTTATCGGCGCCGGCCAATACTTGGAAATTTGGGACGCGCAGAAGTGGGGCGAACAACTCGCCCAATTGAACGACTCCGAAACCAACGCGCGCCGGTTCGCCGAGCTCGATCTTACCACCGGACCGTGAGGAATGCCGTGCAGGCGGATACCGGTTCGGCGGAGCACGTTCCGGTTCTTTACCAATCGGTTTTGGAATGGCTCCATCCCCAACCCGGACGGCCCTACGTAGACGGGACGATTGGAGGCGGCGGCCATGCGGAAGGAATTCTCAAACTCGGCGCGCGCCTGCTCGGGCTGGACCGCGACCCGGACGCCCTGCGCGCCGCCGCCCGCCGCCTGGCTCCCTTTGCCGACCGGCTGATTCTCCGCCAGGCGTCATACCGCAGGGCGGGGGAGATATTAAAGGAAGTCGGCTGGGGGCGGGTGGCGGGAATCGTCGTGGACCTCGGCCTCTCATCCCTCCAGCTGGGCGATCCGCAGCGCGGGTTTGCCTTCCGCGAAGACGGCCCGCTGGACATGCGCTTCGACCGCTCGGGAGGGGAGACGGCGGCGGATTTGGTGAATACGCTTCCGGAGGATGAGATCGCCGAGATCCTGTTCCGTTGCGGCGAGGAGCCCCGCGCCCGGCGGATCGCCCGGGCGGTCGTCCGGGCCCGGCCGCTGAGCGGCACGCGGCAGTTGGCGGATGCAGTGGCCGCCGCGGTCGGCGCCGGAAGCCGGCCTTGGCGGGTGCATCCGGCGACCAAAACGTTTCAGGCGCTGCGGATTGCCGTCAACCGCGAATTGGAGGAGCTCGCGGAGGGTCTGCCGCTGTTGATGAATTCGCTCGAAACGGGCGGGAGGCTGATGGTGATCTCGTTTCATTCGTTGGAGGACCGCCTGGTGAAGCAGACATTCCGCCGGGCTTGCGGGGAAACGGCCAAGGGCGAGCGAATCCTTCCCGGCCCGCGGCCGCCGTCCGCATTCCGAGAAATCACCCGCAAGCCGGTCCGTCCGGATGCGGCCGAACTCGCGGCCAATCCCAGGTCCCGCAGCGCGAAGTTGCGCGGGATCGAGCGCCTTTCCCTTCCGGAAGCGCAAGCCGCCGGGGAATCCCGCGGCGGAAGGAATTGACGGTCGATGCAAAACGAGCCGATCCGCAAACTTACGCCGGGCAAGGTCCGCGCCTACAAACAGGCCCCGTGGCGGGAGCAAACCCGCCTGCTGGCGATCGGGTTGGCCTCGGTGTTCGGATTGATGGCGATGCTCGGCTTGTTCGTCTTCACCGGAGCCCAGGCGGCGGAGGCGGGATTGCGGGTGCAAAGCCTGATCCGCGAGCGCGACCGCTGGCTGCGCCAACTCGAAGCCCAGGCGGGGGAACTGGCGGAAAAACAATCGGAGGAATGGATGCGGACCCGGGCCGCGGAGCTCGGATTCGTCCCGGCGACCGCCGAGGAAATCGAATACCTCGTGGTCGAAGAAGCCCCGGCCGAGGAGCCGGTCCCCGCCGGTCCGACCAGCCTGCTCTATACCATAGACGACGTCGCCGTCTCGCCGGCATTCCGCGAAACCCTGCTGGAATGGATTCTCCGGTGGCTGTTGAGTCTGGGTGGAACCTAGGATGGACCACTCGCTGAACCGCCGCATTAAATTCGCCCAGCTGGGTTTGTTGCTTCCGCTGGGGCTGGTGTTTGTACAGCTGGCGCGGTTCCAGGTTCTTCCGACCGCCGACCGCCAAGCGCTGGACGAAGCTCCCTA
This sequence comes from Anaerolineales bacterium, assembly GCA_016928575.1. Classification (NCBI taxonomy): domain Bacteria; kingdom Bacillati; phylum Chloroflexota; class Anaerolineae; order Anaerolineales; species Anaerolineales bacterium. Next base: position 34,527 of record JAFGKK010000017.1, on the reverse strand, counting down.
CGCACTGACCCAGCACATCGAGACGCCGCGCGGGCGGATCCTCGACCGCGGAGGCAGGCTCCTGGCGGGCAACGACAGCAAGTACCGCGTCTACCTCGACAGCTGCCAGTACCACCTCTACATGGAAAAGTTCGGCGGCTTGGCCGAAGGATCGGGATCGTCGCTCAGCGATGTGCTGTCGGCGGTCGCCCGCGCCTCCGGCGCGGAGATCGACATCCCCGACGTGGTCGACATGCTTCGGCGGGTGGACGAACGCTTGCAGGCTGAGTACGGACAGCCGCTGTCCACCTGCACCCTGATCGCCGGGACGACCGCCGACTCCGAGGGCGAGCAACTCGCGATCCCGCTTTGGCTCACGGAGGAGCAGAATTTCGGTTTGGAAGTGGCGCAAGGATTGCGGGCGGATTCGACCGGAACGTTCCATTCCGCCAGCGTTTTGCTGTACAACGTCCGGACCGAGGCTTGGTACTTCCGTAAATATCCGGAAGGCGGACTGGCCTCGGAGGTGATCGGCTACAGCCGCCAGGAGGGTTCGGGCCTGGGGAGTTCGGCCGACGGGGTCGTCCGCTACTACCGCGAAATCGGCGATTGGGGGGTCGAGCGGTTCTACAATGACATTCTCCAGGGCGCGCGCGAGGACGTTTCCTGGACGGTCGTGCCGGTGGAGATCACCAGCAACCTCGACCGGGCCCAGCCTCCAGCCGATCTGGTGCTGACCATCGACCGGGACATCCAGGCCGAGGCCGAGGCGGCTTTGGTCCGGGGCATCCGTGCGGGAGAAGCTCTGCGCGGATCGATCCTGGTTTTAAATCCGAAGACCGGGGAGATCCTGGCGATGGCGGATTATCCGGCCGTCGATCTTCGTGAGCCGGAGGATTTTTTGGATATTTTCCGCACCAAAGGGCGTCAACCGATAGATCCGGAGGGGCAGGTGGTCTCGCTTAATGTCGCCGCCCCGTACGAACCGGGATCCACCTTCAAAGTGCTGACGATGGCGGCTGCGCTGGATGTCGGGGCGGTCCAGCCCAACACCTGGTTCTGGGATACCGGCCGGATCGAGATCGGCGGGGTGGTGATCCACAACTGGCAGAAAGGCGGGTTTGGCGCGCAGGATATGACCGGCTGTCTGCGCCATTCGATCAATACCTGCCTGGCCTGGGTGGCCACCCAGCTCGGAGCGGGGCCGTTCTACGAATACATGGACCGTTTCCGGATCGGGCGCCTGACCGGAGTCGACATGGCTCCGGAGATCAGCGGAGTCCTGCGCCGGCCGGGCGACCAATCCTGGACCGATTCAACGCTGGCCACCAATGCCTTCGGCCAGGGCGTCTCCGCCACAACCCTGCAGATGGCCGTGGCGGTTTCCGCCGTTGCCAACGGCGGGGTGATGATGACCCCCCACGTCGTCCGCCAGATCATCCTTCCGGACGGCAGGGTGCACACGGTGGCGCCGGTCCCGCTCGGCCAGCCGATTTCCGCCGCGACGGCCGCAACGCTTTCGGAGATGCTGGCCACCTCGCTCGAACAGGAAAGTTCGCGGGCGCTGGTGGAGGGATACCGCATCGCCGGCAAAACCGGGACCGCCGACATCCCGCCCTACGTGACCACCAAGACGGTCGCTTCCTTCGTCGGCTGGGGGCCGGTCGACGACCCGCAAATTCTGGTTTATGTCCGGATCGACGAGCCGACCTCGGCCGACGACCGCCATTACGGATCGATCACCGCCGCTCCGGTATTCGCCGACTTGGCGGCGCGGGTTTTCACGCTGCTCGGGATCCCGCCGGACAACGTGCGGCTGACGCTTTCTCCGGGCGGCTGATTCAGGAGCCTATGCTTACTCTGGGCGTGATCTGGGATGCGATGACGGATGCCGGCGCGGGGGCGCACGACGCCCTGCCGCTTTCCCGCCGGGTGATCACCGACGCGGTGATCGATTCGCGCCAGGCCATTCCCGGCTGTCTGTTTATCGCGCTCCCCGGCGAGAAGGTGGACGGGCACGATTACGTGGGCGACGCCTTCCGGCGCGGGGCGGCGTTCGCCCTGGTGGAAAAGGACATGCCGGGGTTCGCAACCGTCGACCTGCGGTCCGGCCGGATCGACCCCGCCGTCCTCCCCGCGGCGGATCCGAAAACACCCCTGCAGCTCTGCCTGCGGGTGAAGGATTCGCTCAAGGCGCTCCAACGGACCGCCGCCGCGTGGCGGCTCCGGCTGCCCGAGGTGCGGGTGATCGGCATCACCGGCTCGGTGGGGAAATCCACCACCAAGGAGCTCACCGCGAGCGTGCTGGCGGCGCGCTATTCGACCCTGGCCAACGAGAGCAACCTCAACAACGAAATCGGCCTTCCGCTGACGATGCTTAAAGCGACCGAATCCCACCGCCGCCTGGTACTGGAAATGGGTTTCTACGTGGAGGGCGACATCGCCTTCTTGTGCGAAATCGCCCGGCCGCAGGTGGGCGTGATCACGATGATCGCCCCGGTCCACCTCGAGCGGGCCGGTTCCCTCGAGGCGATCGTGGACGGCAAAGCCGAGTTGGTGGAAGCCCTGCCGGCAGACGGGACGGCGATCCTCAATTACGACGACGAGCGGGTGCGGGCCATGGCGCCGCGCACCAAGGCCAGGATCTTCACCTACGGCCTGTCGCCCGAGGCCGATTTGTGGTCCGATCGCATCGAAGGCTTGGGCCTCGAGGGGGTGAGTTTCGACCTGCACTACGAAGGGGAGACCCTGCACGTGCGCCTGCCGCTGCTCGGACAGCATTCGGTGCATACGGCGATGCGCGCCTCGGCGGTCGGCCTGACGGAAGGGCTGAACTGGCAGGAGATCCTCGGCGGACTGCTGACGCCTTCGACCCAGCTGCGCCTGGTGGCGGTGACCGGCCCGGGGGACTCCCTGCTGATCGACGACACCTACAACGCCTCGCCGGATTCGATGATCGCCGCGCTCAACCTGCTGGCGGAGCTGGACGGACGCAAGGTGGCGGTCCTCGGCGACATGCTCGAACTCGGGGAATTCGAGGAGACGGGGCACCGGATGGTCGGGGCGCGGTCCGCGGACGTGGCGGATCTCCTGCTGGCGGTGGGGCCGAAGGCGCGCTGGATCGCCGACGAGGCGCACTTGCAGGGCCTCTCCTCGGCCAAGATCGCGTTGTTCGAAACCGCCAAGGAGGCGTGCGAGTTTCTGCGCCGGTCGATCGGCGCGGGGGACGTGGTGCTGGTGAAGGGCTCGCGGGCGCTCAAGCTGGATGACATCGTGCTCTCGCTGGAGGTGCCGGAATGATGGAAGGAGTCCCGATGGCGCTCAGCTTGGGAGCCATCGGCTTCGCGTTGACGGTCATCTGGGGCGGGCCGCTGCTGCGCATCCTGCGCCGTTTGGGGGTGGGGAAGCAGATCCGGGTCGAAGGCCCGCGCAGCCACCAGACCAAGCTGGGCACCCCGACGATGGGCGGATTGTTGATCGTCATTCCGGTGGTGGCGATGACCCTTCTGCTCAATACGGTGCCGATCCTCGGGCGGACCCTCATCGGAGGATCCATCCTCCTGCCGCTGGCGGTGATGGTGGTCTACGCCGGATTGGGCGCGATCGACGATCTGCTCGGCCTCAAAGGCCGGCCGCTGCGGGCCCGGGTGAAGTTCCCCTTGCAGGCCGTGGTGGCGGTCGGCGTGGCCGTCGGGTTGAAATACGTTCTGCGGGTGCCGAACATGTACCTGCCCGGAGTCCCGGCCGACATCAATCTGGGCGTGTGGTACGTGCCGATCGCCGCTTTCATCATCCTCTGCGGAACCAACGCCGTCAACATCACCGACGGGCTCGACGGCTTGGCGGGGATCATCTCCGCGACGGCCTTCGCCGCCTACGGGATGATCGCCGCCCTGCAGGGCCAGGTGTACCTGATGAGCTTCTGCTTCACGGTGGTCGGAGTGCTGTTTGCCTTCCTGTGGTTCAACGCCCACCCGGCCGAATTGTTCATGGGCGACACCGGGTCGCTTTCGGTCGGCGCCGTGTTGAGCGTCGTCGCGCTGATGACCGCCCAATGGGCGATCCTGCCGGTGATCGCGATCATCCCGGTGGCGGAGACGGCCAGCGTCATTCTGCAGGTGGGGTATTTTAAGATGACCAAGGGCAAACGGCTGTTCAAGATGGCGCCGCTGCACCACCATTTCGAACTGCTCGGCTGGAGCGAAACCCAGGTGGTGCAAAGGTTCTGGCTGATCGGGCTGCTGGCGGCGATGGTCGGCGTGGCGCTGGCCAAGGCGATGTGAGATGGCGGCCCGGGATCTGGCGGGCAAACGGGTGGCAGTCCTCGGCTTGGCCAGGCAAGGTACCGCCCTGGTCCGCTACCTGGCCGCAAAGGGAGCCCGGATCACCGTCTCTGACATGAAGGAGGCCGGAGCCTTAAAAAAGGAGATGGACGAGTTGGCGGGATACGAGGTCGAGTATCGGCTGGGCGGGCATCCTCCCGGATTGCTGGAGGGGATCGACCTGCTGTGCCTATCCGGCGGCGTGCCCACCGACCTTCCGATCGTTGCGGAGGCCCGGGAGCGGTCGCTCCCGCTGACCAACGACACCCAGCTGTTTCTCGAGGCGGCTCCGGCGAAGGTCGTCGGCATCACCGGATCCTCGGGCAAAACGACCACCACCACCCTCGTCGGCCGGATGGCGGCCTGCGCCGCCGAAGCCGGTTTGATCCGCAAAGCCTGGGTGGGCGGGAACATCGGCAATCCGCTGTTGAACGAGGTGAATGAAATGCGGCCGGAGGATTTGGCCGTGCTCGAGCTGTCGTCGTTCCAATTGGAGCTGGCCGAGCGCAGTCCGCAGGTGGCGGCGGTTCTCAACATCACGCCCAACCATCTGGACCGGCACCGCACCATGGAGGCCTACCGGCGGGCCAAGATGCGCATATTCGAATTCCAGGCCGCGGAGGATTCCGCGGTTCTGGGGTGGGATTCGCCGGAGACCCGCGGCCTGCAATCGGCCGTGCGCGGGCGCCGCTCCTTCTTCAGCCTGAGCCCGAAAGCCTGGGACGGCGACGGGGCGTACCTGGACGGCGGCCGGATCGTGGTCGAACGCGGCGGGAAGGCCGAACCGGTCGCCGACCGCCAAGCGGTTCTGCTGCGCGGCGAGCACAACCTGGCGAATGCCGTCGCCGCCTGTGCGGTCGGCGCGGCGGCCGGAATTCCGGCGGACGTGCTGGCCCGGGGCATGGCGGGCTTCCGCGGCGTTCCGCACCGGCTGGAGTTCGTCGCGCGGCGGCGCGGGGCCGACTGGTACAACGATTCGATCGCCACCGCCCCGGAACGGGCGGCCGCCGCGATCCGCTCCTTCGACGAGCCGATCGTCCTCCTGGCCGGCGGAAGGGATAAAAACCTTCCGTGGAAGGAGTGGGCGGACCTGGTGCGCCGGCGGGTGGACCACCTGGTGCTCTTTGGCGAGGCGGCGGACTTGATCCATCGGGTGCTGGGGGATGCGGAAGCGGGGCAACGGCCCTACAGCGTGGCGGTCGTTCCGACCCTGGAAGCCGCGGTGCGGAAAGCCGCCGAGACCGTCCGGCCCGGAAGCGTGGTCCTGCTCTCGCCGGGCGGGACGAGTTACGACGCGTACAAGGATTTCGAAGAGCGCGGAGAAGCCTTCCGGGCTTTGGTGAGGGCGATGAAAGCGGAGGACGAATGAGAGGGCAGTGGAAGGAGCGCATGACCGGCGCGGACCTCGGCTTCGACGTGATCCTCCTGCTGGTAGTGATCACCATGCTGACGGCCGGGCTGATTACGGTCGCCTCCACCACCTGGGGAGTCTCCTACGTCTATTACGAGGCTGAGTCGGTGTGGGTGCTGTTCCTGCGCCAACTCGGTTGGGCGGGGATCGGGCTGGTCTTCCTGGGCGTGATGTACGTCCTCGACTACCACATCTTCTTCCGGGTCAAGGGCCTGGTCGTCCTGCTGGCGCTGGCGACCGTGGCCGCGTTGATCGCGGTGGTCATCCTCAAGGGGGATTCCCTCACCCGGGTGGGCCTGTTCGGAAATTCGGTCCAGCCGTCGGAACTGGCGAAGCTGGTCACCGTGATCTACCTGGCGGTCTGGCTGGTATCCAAGGCCGAAGTGTTGCACGACGTGAAGCTCGGCCTGATCCCCTACGCGGCGCTGATCGCGTTGTTCTCCGGATTGATCGCGATCGAGCCGGATTACAGCGCCGCCGTGACGGTGGTTTTGATCGGGATTGCGATGTTTTATTTCGGCGGCGGGAAGCTCCACAACGTGGTGATCGGATCGCTGGTGATCGGGGTGGGCGGGATTCTCCTGGCGGGGGTCATGCGGCCGCAAAGGATTCTGGACTACCTGGCCGGATGGCGGAACATCCGCGAGGCGAACCTGCACATCCGCGAGGCGCTGTCGGCGATTTCCTCCGGCGGGATCTTCGGAGTGGGCGCCGGCGCCAGCCGCTTCAAGTATTTTTCCCTGCCGGCGGCGCACACCGACAGCGTGTTCGCGGTCATCGGCGAGGAGCTTGGATTGCTCGGCGCGCTGTTCGTGCTGGTCCTGTTTGCCGTGCTGATTTGGCGCGGCTACCGGATCGCGATGCGGGCTCGCGACGAACTGGGGCTGCTGCTGGCCGCGGGAATCACCAGCTGGGTGGCGCTCGAGGCGGTGATCAACATCCTGACGATCCTGCAGGTCCTGCCGTTCGCCGGGAACGCGCTGCCCTTCTTCAGCTACGGCGGTTCGAACCTGGTGCTGACGCTCGGAGCGATGGGGATGCTGTTAAACATCTCGCGCAGCCCAGGCGGCGGCGCCGCGGAGGCGACGGGTGAAGATACTACTTTGCGCCGGGGGGACGGGGGGAGGAATCTACCCCGCCCTCGCAACGGCGCAGGCGCTTCGGCATTCAGCGCCTGAAGCCGAGCTGTTGTGGCTCGGCGGGCGGGGGGGGATGGAGGAGGATCTGGTCCGGCGGGCCGGCATCCCCATCCGGCTGATCCGCGCCGCCGGAATGCACGGGGTCGGATGGAAAGCCGCGCCGGGGAACGCGGTCCGGCTGCTGCTGGGGACGGTGGACGCTTGGCGGGAAATCGGTTGCTTCGGAGCGCAGGCGGTGTTCGTGACGGGCGGGTATCTGGCCGCCCCGGCGGTTTTGGCGGCGTGCCTGCGGGCCGTTCCCGTGGTGGTGTACGTGCCGGACATCGAACCGGCGCTGGCGGCGCGGTTCGCGGCGCGGTTCGCGCGGCGGATCGCGGTGACGACGGACCGCTCGGCGGTCCATTACCCGAAGGGCGCACCGGTGGTCGTCACCGGCTATCCGTTGCGCGAGGAGATCCTGCGCGCGACCCGCGCGGAAGGGCGGAAAACCTTCGGGATCCCGGCGGAGGCGCCGGTGTTGTTGGCATTCGGCGGGAGCCGCGGAGCGCGGTCGATCAACCGCGCGCTGACGGCGGCGCTGCCGAAACTGCTGGAGGAGATGCACGTGATACACATAACCGGAACCCTGGATTGGCCTGAAGTAGAGAAGGTGCGGCACAACCTGCCGAAGTGGCACAAGGCGCGCTACCACGCCCATCCCTACCTGCACGAGGAGATGGGCGGCGCCCTGGCGGCCGCCGACATCGCGGTTTCGCGGGCAGGCGCTTCGGTGCTTGGGGAATACCCGCACTTCCGGCTGCCGTCGATCCTGATCCCCTACCCGCACGCCTGGCGCTACCAGCGCACCAACGCCCGCTACCTGGAATCCCAGGGGGCGGCGGTCGTTCTGCCGGACGAAACCCTTTCGGAAAGGATGGCGGCGGAAGTGCTGGCGCTGATGGCCGACAAGCCGCGGCGCAAGGACATGCGCCGGGTGCTCGAGAAGATCAATCAGAAAAACTCAGCCCTGAAATTGGCCGGGGAAGTGGTCGCGGTGGTCAAGGAAGGGCCGAAGTGAACGACCGCGCCCTAGGCTATACGGCGGCTAGAAGTGCGTCTGCCGGCGACTGCGCGGCAGGCCGCCGGATGGAGCGTCCCGTCCCCGGCCTTTTCGGCCGAGGGCAGGCGGGAGCGGGATAATCCGCCATGACCATGCCCCTGGTGTTCTCGCTGGCGGTGCTGTTCTTCGCGGCAATCGGCTCGCTGCGCGGATGGGCCAAGGAGCTGTTGGTCAGCTGCGCGCTGGTGCTGGCGATGTTCATCAACATGCTGCTCGACAAATACGCCTCGGGGCTCATGGCTTCGCTCCCGGCGCCGGAAGTGTTCGCCATCCGGGCGGGCGTGTTCGCGATCCTGGCGTATTTCGGATACCTGACCCCGCGCCTGCCGTGGATTCCGGCGGACCGTTTCCTGCGCGAACGACTGCAGGATTGGCTGTTGGGGATCGTCCTCGGCGCGCTCAACGGCCTGCTGCTCTTCGGCAGCCTGTGGTTTTTCCTGCACCAGGCGGGATATCCGTTTCCGGGTTTCGAACAGGCGCTGGCCCACGCCAGGGATCCGGAGATCGTGTCGATGATGAAGTACATGCCGCCAATTCTGCTCGGCGAGCTGTGGGTGTTCGTGGCGGTCGCCGTGGCGTTCATCTTCGTGATCGTGGTCTTTGTGTGACATGCATTACCACTTGGTCGGAATCGGCGGTTCGGGGCTTTCGGCGATTGCCCGGGTGCTCCTGGAACGGGGTGAGCGGGTGAGCGGTTCAGACATGGCGGAATCCACCTTCCTCGACGGCCTGCGCGACCTCGGCGCGCAGGTGGAGCTCGGGCACGCGGCGGAAAACGTCCGCGGCGCGGACGCGGTGATCGTCTCCTCGGCGGTGAAGGAAGACAACGTCGAGGTGGCCGCGGCGCGCCGGGCGGGGCTGCCGGTCTACAAGCGCTCCGAATTCTTCGGTCCGCTCACCCGCGGCAAGCGCACCGTGGCGGTGGCCGGCACCCACGGCAAAACGACCACCACCGGAATGATCGCCCACCTGCTCGTCCGCCGGGGGTTGGATCCTTCTTTCATCGCCGGCGGCGCGCTGGCCGATTTCGGCGGCGCCAACGCGCGGGCGGGGCAGGGCGACCATTTCGTTATTGAGGCCGACGAATACGACCGCGCCTTCCTCGGGCTGGCGCCGTGGATCACGGTGCTGACCAACGTCGAGCACGACCATCCGGACTGCTACCCGACGCTCGAGGACCTGTACCGGGCCTTCGCCGAATTCCTCGGCCGCATGCAGCCCGACGGCTCGGTGGCGGTGTGCGCGGATTCGGCCGGCGCGATCCACGTCGTCGAGGATCTGGGAAAGCGGCGGCCCGACATTTCGGTGTATTCCTACGCCGTCGAGATGGAGGCCGATTGGCAGGCGACCCAGATCCAAGCCAACGCCGAGGGCGGAAGCGATTTCCTCGCGGTGCGGAGCGGCGAGGTGCTCGGACGGGTGCGAATCCGGCTGCCGGGCATGCACAACGTCTGCAATTCGCTGGCCGCCCTGTGCGCGGCGGATTTGTGCGGGATTCCGTTTTCGCACGCGGCGAAATCCCTGGCCCAGTATCACGGCGCCGAACGGCGCTTCGAGATCAAGGGGGAATCCTGCGGGGTGACGGTGGTGGACGATTACGCCCACCATCCCAGCGAGATCCGCGCCACGCTTTCCGCGGCGCGCCAGCGCTTTCCGCAGGGGCGGATCTGGGCGGTATGGCAGCCGCATACCTATTCCCGGACGAGGGTGCTGTTGAAGCAATTCGAGCAGGCCTTTGGCGAAGCCGACAAAACGGTGGTGCTTCCCGTGTATCGGGCGCGCGAACCGGTGGACGCCGCGTTCCCGATCGAGGAGATGGTGCGCGCGATGACCGACACCGAAGCCGTCTACATCCCTGAACTAATGGAAGCCGTCCCATACCTGACGCGCGAACTGCGCTGCGGGGACGTGCTGGTGATGCTCAGCGCGGGCGACGCCAACCGGATCGGGGAGGAAGTCCTGCGCCGGATGCGGCAGATCGAAGCCGAGGGCGCCGCGGCGATCCGGGCGCCGATCCTCCCGTTGGAAAAACTGCGCGCGCACTTCGGGGACCGGCTACAGGAGGAAGTCCCCCTGGACCGCCTGACCACGGCTAAAATCGGCGGGCTGGCGGACGCGCTGGTGGAAGTGCGCGATGCGGAGGAATTGGCCCGGACGGCGGAATGGCTCTGGCGGGATGAAATCCCGTTCTTTGTCCTCGGCGGCGGATCGAACACGCTGATTTCCGACAACGGCTGCCGCGACCTGGTCCTGCTGAACCGTGGCAAGCGCTACGAAATCCGGCCGGGGAACAACGGGGCGAAGGACAACGCGGTGGTCTGGGCCGAATCCGGCGCTTCGATCGGTGCGGTGGCGCGCCAGGCGGCGCAGATGGGTTGGACCGGCCTCGAGTGGGCGGCGGCGATCCCGGGCACCGTCGGCGGCGCGGTGGTGGGCAACGCCGGCGCCTTCGGGGCCGACACCGCCGGCTCGCTGCAAATGGTCGAAATCTTGCAACGAATGGAATCGGAAAAAAAGGCCGGAATCTCGGCCGACCGCAGGCGGATCGGGCCGGATGCGCTGGAATTTTCCTATCGTTCCAGCCTCCTGCGCAAGAGCCCCGGGCAGGCGGTGGTGCTGGCGGTGGAGTTTGCGCTGCGGCGCTGCGATCCTTCGGAAGCCGTCGCCCGGATCGGCGGATTTCTGTCCAAGCGCCGGGAAACCCAGCCGACCGGATCCTCGATGGGATCGATGTTCAAGAATCCTCCCGGGGATTACGCCGGACGGCTGATCGAGGCGGCGGGACTAAAAGGATACCGGATGGGCGATGCGGAGATTTCGACCCAACATGCGAATTTCTTCCTCAACCTGGGGAACGCCCGGGCCGAAGACATCCGCGCCCTGATGGATTTGGCCCGCCGTTCGGTGCGGGAAAGGTTCGGGATCGACCTTGAACCGGAGATCGTCATGGCTGGAGATTGGCCGGAGACGCTGCGAGGCGGACATGGGTAAACTGCGGATCGGAGTGATATACGGCGGCCGCTCCGGGGAACACGAAGTCTCCCTGATGTCGGCCCGTTCGGTGCTCGACGCGCTCGATCCCGCGCGCTACGAAGTGGTGGAGATCGGCATCACCCCGGAAGGCCGCTGGATGGCGGGCGCGGGGGTGATGCAGGCGTTGCAAAGCCGGAGCGGCGGGGGCAAACGCGCCGCCATGCTGGCCGAGCCGGGGCCGTCGCGGATCTGGGAGATCCGGCCGGACGGGGGCGACGCGGAGCTGCGTTTAAAGCTTTTCCGCGAGGTGGACGTGGTCTTCCCGGTCCTGCACGGGACGTTCGGCGAGGACGGCACGCTGCAGGGGCTGCTCGAGATGGCCGAGGTGCCCTATGTCGGGGCGGGCGTGCTGGCTTCCTCGGTGGCGATGGACAAGGCGCTGTTCAAACAGTTGATGCGCGCCCACGCCATTCCGATTCCGGAATACATCCTCTGCACCCGGAGCGAGATCGCGCACGACCTGGACGGGGCCGTGCGGCGGGCGGAAGCGGTGGGCGCCTACCCGCTGTTCACCAAACCGGCCAACCTCGGCTCCTCGGTCGGCATTTCGCGCTGCGCCAACCGCTCCGATTTGATGGAGGGGATGGCCGATGCCGCGCGCTACGACCGGCGGGTGCTGGTCGAGCGCGGGATCGACGCCCGCGAGATCGAAGTCAGCGTGCTCGGCAACGAACGGCCGGAAGCCTCCGTCCCGGGCGAGGTCGTTCCCAGCCGCGAGTTTTATTCCTACGAATCGAAATACGTCGACGGAACCTCGCAGCTGCTCATCCCGGCGCCGATCCCGGAGGAAAAGGCCGGCGAGATCCAGCGCTGGGCGGTGGAGGCGTACCGGGCGATCGACGGCGCCGGGCTTTCGCGGGCCGATTTCCTGATGGACCGCCGGACCGGCGAGGTGTTCCTCAACGAATTGAACACCATGCCGGGCTTCACCGCCATCAGCATGTACCCGAAGCTTTGGGAAAAAAGCGGATTGCCCTATCCCGATTTGCTCGACCGATTGATTGATCTTGCGCTCGAGCGGCACGCGGAGCGCGCCAAGAACGAACGGAGCTATCGCAGGAATTAATCGCGGGAAGGAAGTCTTTCCAAGCGCTCCGCCCCGCGCCGGCCTCTGCGGAGCGGGGGCTGCGAGGGGAAGCGGAGCCTCTCCGGACCTGGATCGGGATCTTTCGCTTCCAAACCAGGAAAAAAGCGGGCGCTCCGGGTGGCGGACAATCTGAGGAATTTGAAGGCAAACATGGCAATCGTATTGGGACGGAAGGAGAACACGACCAGAGCGGATCAGCTGCGCCGCAAGCGCCGCAAGGCGGCGGCGCGGAACAATCCGGAGTGGCGTTCCCATCCGGCTGCGGCCCGCCCTGCCGCGCCGCAGCCGAGATGGGAAATTCGCCCCCGCGGTCCGGCGGCCCGGGCCCAGCGGATGTACAGCATCCCCCTGGCCGAACGGGGGGCCGAAGTCCAGCTGCCGGCAGTGACGATTTCCTTTTCGCCGCGCTCTCTGGCCGTGCTTCTGGCCGGATTGGCCTGCGCCGGCTTGTTGTTTCTGCTGACCTCTCCGAATTTCCAGGTGCGGTCGGCGCAGATCGAAGGCCTGCGGCATCTCAGCCCGGATGGAGTATTCAGCGCCTCGGGCTTGCAGGGCGGCAATCTGTTTTTGATCTCGCCCGCCGCGGCGGAAGCCGAGATCCTTCGAAAAATCCCGGCCGTGCGGCGGGCGTCGGTGAGCGTGGAGGTCAACGGCGAGGTGACGGTGCGGATCCTGGAGCGCGAACCGATTCTGTTGTGGATCCAGGAAAACGCCTCCTTCTGGGTGGATGCCGAGGGCGTCTTCTTCCCGGCGCTCGCCGAACGTTCGGATTTGGTCCGCCTGGAAGTCCGCGAGCAGGGGCTGGCGATCGCCCTGGACGGCGCGGCGGACATCGACCCGCAGGTGGTGGTGCAAGCGCTGGAGCTCACCGTGGCGCTTCCCTCGGGAACCCGGCTGATCTACGACGTCCGCCACGGGCTGGGGATGATGGACCCCGGCGGATGGATGGTGTACTTCGGCACTTCGGGGCAGATCGTCCGGAAGCTGGACGCCTACCGACGGCTGGTCGATTCCCTGACCGCCCGCGGAATCCGGCCGGGGATGGTGAGCGTGGAGAATTTGCGTCAGCCGTTCTACCGCCGGTAGGCGCGCGGCAAGGATGCGGATCGGATGAATGTGAATCTGTACACAGGAATCGACGTCGGGACGACGAAAATCTGCACCCTGGTGGCGCAGGAGCTGGAGGACGGCTCGCTGCAGGTCATCGGGGTGGGGATCGAACCTTCGCGCGGCCTCCGGCGCGGCGTGGTGGTCAACGTCGAGGAAGCGGCCCGCGCGATCGCCGCCTCGGTCGACAAAGCCCAGCGGACGGCGGGCTACGAGATCGCCTCGGCGGTGGTCAGCCTGGCCGGGGCGCAGGTTTCCTCGATCAACAGCCGGGGCGTGGTGGGGGTGTCCGGGGAGATCATCGCCGCGGAGGACGTCGCCCGCGCGAACGAAGCCGCCAGCGCAATCGCGGTTCCTTACGACCGGCAGATCGTGCACGTGATCCCGCGCGGATTCGTCGTCGACGGCCAGGAGGGGATCCGCAATCCGGTCGGGATGCACGGCTTCCGGCTGGAGATGGAGACCCACATCATCACCGCCTCCACCACCGCGCTGCGCAATCTGGCTCAATGCGTCCAGATCTGCGGCGTGGAAGTGGAGGGCTTCGTCCTCAATCCGATCGCCTCGGCCGAGGCGGTCCTGCGCGAGACGGAGCGCGAGATGGGCGCGGCTGTGGTCGACATCGGCGGCGGCACGACCGACCTGGCGCTCTATCACGAGGCCACGGTCAGCCACACCGCGGTGTTGCCCGTCGGCGGCAACCACGTTACCGCCGACATCGCCCACGGACTGCGGATGCCCGCCGAAATTGCCGAATCGATCAAGCTGCAGCACGGCCACACCCTGCCTTCGGAAATCACGCCCGGCGAAAGCTTCATGGTCCGCTTGTTCGGCGAGGAGGCTCCGGCTCAGGTTCTGCGGTCGGATCTGGTGTCGATCATCCAGCCGCGCATGGAAGAGATCTTCTCCATGGTCCTGGAGGAGATCGAACGGGTGGGGATGCTGAATTACCTGCCGGCGGGCGTGGTGTTGACCGGCGGCGCAAGCCTGCTTCCCGGAGTGCGGATGTACGCCAGCCAAACCCTCGGCCTGCCGGTGCGGGTCGCCGGCCCCGGGGAGCTCAAGGGGCTGGTGGATCAATTGAACAGCCCGGCCTACGCCACCAGCGTCGGCCTGCTGATTTGGCTGCAGAAGGAAGTCCAGGGGCTCTCGGCGGCGAAGCCGGCGCACAAGCCCCGGCGCAAAGAGGGCGCCGATTTCGGAAAAAAAATCCAGGATTTCATCAAGACGATTCTGAAAGGCATGGCGCCCTGAGACGGCCTTCCCGCGGCGGAGGAGCCGCGCGGACGGAACACCGGGATCCGCGAACGGATCGGAACCGGATCGGACAAAGCGACACGACAAATTGAGAGGAGGATCCATGGCATCGGTACAAAGGTCGGAGGCGTTTGCAAGAATCAAGGTGATCGGCGTGGGAGGCGGCGGGCAGAACGCCGTCAACCGGATGATCGCCGAGGATCTCAAGGGAATCGAGTTCGTGGCGGTCAACACCGACGCCCAGGCGCTGCTGCTTTCGAACGCGCCCACCCGCGTTCGGATCGGCGAAAAGGTCACCAAAGGCCTCGGCGCGGGCGGCGATCCAAAGATAGGCCAGAAGGCCGCCGAGGAATCCGCGGACGAGCTCTACGAGATCATCAAGGGCTCGGACATGGTCTTCATCACCGGCGGGATGGGCGGCGGGACGGGAACCGGCGCGGCGCCGATCGTGGCCCAGATCGCCAAGGAAGTCGGGACTCTGGCCATCGGGGTGGTCACCAAGCCGTTCACGTTCGAAGGCAACCGCCGGGCCCACACGGCCGAGGAGGGGATCGCCAAGCTCAAGGAGTACGTCAACACGCTGATCGTGATCCCCAACGACCGCCTGCTGCAACTGACCGAAAAGCGGGCCAGCCTGCAGGATTCGTTCCGCATCGCCGACGACGTCCTGCGCCAGGGCGTGCAGGGGATCTCCGAGCTGATCACCATCCCCGGCCTGATCAACGTCGACTTCGCCGACGTGCGGGCGATCATGCAGGAAGGCGGCGCGGCGCTGATGGCCGTAGGCCGCGCCTCGGGCGAGGACCGGGCGCGCAAGGCGGCCGAGCAGGCGATCTCCAGCCAGCTGCTCGACATCACCATCGACGGCGCGCGCGGCGTGATCTTCAACGTCACCGGCGGGAACAACCTCAGCCTATTCGAGGTCAGCGAGGCGGCGGCGATCATCAAGGAGACGGCCCATCCCGACGTCAACCTGATCTTCGGCGCGGTGATCGATCCGAGCCTGACCGACGAACTGCGGATCACGGTGATCGCGACCGGATTCGAGAAGCCCGCGGTGACCCGCAAGCTCGACCGCATCCTGGCCCGGCCGGCGCCGATGAAGGCTTCGCAGATGACCCTGCCGAACTCGGCCATCCCGCCGGCCGCCGTACCCGCGCCGCGGAGGATCAACACCGCGATCCCGATGGAAGTGGCGGTGCGCCCGGGCGTCCCGGCTTATTCCGGAATGGCCGACGGCGGGGAGGATCACGACCTTCCGGCGTTCCTGCGCCTGAAGGGCAACCGCTCCTAACAGCCGGCCGATCCTCGATTGCGTATCCTCTCTCAGCCTCTCCGGCGGATTCCTCCGATCCGCCGGGAGGCTTTTGCTTAATCGCGAATTCCAAAAACCCGTTTACCGCAAAGACGGAAAGACCGCAAAGGAATAAAGAAATCCCCTGCGGGCTTGGCGACTTTGCGGTGAAAGGGTTTACTCCGTGTTCAGGTCTCTTGCCGTTTTTGCGCCAAGATGAGCAACACCCGGCTGCGCGGCCGGCGGACGATTTCGATCCGGACCGAAAAACCGCAATCCCCCAGCGCACGGATCAGCGGGCCGCTCATGCCGCCTAGGACCCTGGAATCCTCCTGCGGGAGCAGCCTTTGGGCGAACCATTCCGGGAAGGCCGTGAGAAGGATGATCCACCGTCCGCCGGGCCGAAGGACGCGGTGGACGGAACGGAAGGTGGCCGGTTCGAACAGGAAATCCGCCGGGAAGGTGGCCGTGGCGGAGGAAAAATAATCGGCGCGAAAAGGCAGCCCGCCTGTATCCGCCCGGATAAAGGCCGGACCGGCGGAGGGGTTATCGCCGCCGGAAGGTCGGCGCGCGAGCCACCGGCGCTTCTTCCCGCGGGCGATCCTCCCCATCGCCGGGGAAAGGTCGACCGCCGTCACGGCGTATCCCCCCTCCGCCATGTCAAGCGCCAGCGTCCCGGTCCCGTGCGCGATTTCCAATACCGGCCCGGGGAGGAGATGGGGGATGACGCAGCGCCTCCACTCGGCCCACTCGCCGGCCGAGACGATCCAGGCGACGGCGTCGTAGGTGAAGGCCAGCGGGTAGTAGAGCAGATGGAAGGCGAAGCGCAACACCCGGGAGATCAGAGCGATGCTTGCCCTGAGCGCCCATCCCCCTCGCCCGGGGATGGAAATGCGGGAGCGAATCGGAGGTTCGGGATTGGCCGACGGAGGGGGCGGTTCACTGATCATTTAAGTCGTCGGCGCCGAGTCGGGCGCTTCGGGCGCCCAACACCCGCCGCTCGGCGGTGTGCAGGCCGTGCGGTCCGCAGGAAAAGTCCGCCGCCCAGGGAGAGCGCCGGCCGCGCTTCTCCCGGCCCATCCAAAGCTCTCCCCGCTCGAAGCGGCGGGTATCGGACGCCGCTCGGTTCATCCTCCGGCGTCCAAGTCCGGATCTTCGATGACCTCGATTCCTTCTTTAGCTAACCAATCCCGGGCGGCGGAAAGTTGGCGCGGATCGCCGTCGATTTCGACGATCAGCCACCCCTCCTCGCGCGTCACCTGGGCGCGCAGGATGTTGACCTCCAAATGGAACATGGAGATCAGGCTTGCCACGACGGGGCGGCTGACAAGGGCCGGAGGATAATTCAGCAGGAGGATGGTCGCCATAGGCACCTATGCTACATCGCTTCGCAGCGGCGGTCAATCGGAGGGGCGCCGAACCCGAGCCGAGTTTCAGGACGCGGCTTCGTCCGCCGCGCGGGCCAGCCGGTCGTTGACGGCCGCGCCGATTCCTTCGGCGGGCAGGCGGTGGGCGAAGATGGTTTTAACCCCCTCGCGTTCCAGTTCGCGCAAACCGGCGAACAGGCGGCGCGAGATGGTGCGGAGGTCGCTCCAGGATCCGAGATCGCGGCGGATGAAGGGGATCCCGGCTTCGCCGAGGCGGTCGCAGACTTCGCTGGCCGCGAGCAAGCCGAGCGGTTGATTCTGCGCCGCAAGGCGGCGCGCGGCCGCCGCGACGGCGGAGGCGATTTCCTCGGCCGAGCCGCCCGGACACAGGATCAACCTCGCGTCCGGCGCGTAATGCCGCGGCCGGCGGCCGGGCGAGGCGGTGATCCGTTCGCCGGGGCGCGCGATCCGCACCGGGCCGAGGACGGCCTCGAGATCCGCGCGCGAAACGCCGCCGGGCCGCAGCAGGACGGGGGGCGAAGCGAGCGGGTCGAGGATCGTGGACTCCACGCCCCACTCGGTTGGTCCGGCGTCGAGGATCATGTCGATCCGCTGGTCCAGGTCGTCCATTACATGGCCGGCCAGGGTCGGGCTGGCGTGGCCGAACCGGTTGGCGGAAGGCGCCGCGACCGGGATCCCCGCCGCCTGCAGCAATCCGTGCGCGACCGGATGCGAAGGCACTCGGACGGCCACGGTCTCCAGGCCGGCGGATACCTCCAAGGGGAGGGAAGCCCGGCGCGGAAGCAGGAGAGTCAGGGGGCCGGGCCAAAACCGCGCGCCCAGGGCCTCCGCGGCGGCGGGGACCTCCGAGGCCACAAGCCGCAGATCCTCCATGGAGGCGAGATGGACGATCAACGGATCGTTGAACGGACGGCCCTTGGCATCGAAAATCCGCCGGACGGCCGCCGTGTCGAAGGCGTGCGCGCCCAGACCGTACACCGTTTCGGTGGGAAACGCCACCAACTCGCCGCGGATCAGGGCTTCGGCGGCAAGCCGGAGGACTTCCGCCTCCGGCGCAAGCGGATCCACGGCGAACAAACGCGTTTGCTTTTCCCGGTTCATCGCAATCCACCGGATTATATCCGAGCCTTCGGCGGACGCGGCCCGCGGGAAGGAAGCGGGAAATCGGGAGTACAATCCTTTCCATGCCCGTTCCGCCGCTTGCTCCGCGGCAGAAAGCCAGGTTCTTACCCCCCAAACCGCTTGAGGGGGAGTTAGAACGGCCGCGGCTGTTGGAAGCCGTGCAGGGGAATATTTATCGGAAGATTACCCTGTTGTGCGCCGCGCCGGGATATGGAAAATCCACCCTGGCGGCGCAATTCGCCCGCGCTTCGGATGCTCCGGTTGCCTGGCTGCAACTGGATTCCGGCGACCGGGATGCCTCCGTATTCTGCGCGGACATCGTCCAGGCGCTGGCCTTCGCCTGGAAGGATTGGGATCCTCCGTCGCCGAATCTGATCGGCTTGCCGGCCGCAACCGGCAAACCCGGCGCGCTCGGTTCGGCTCTGGCCGGTGCGCTGGACCGCACGCTTCCGGATTTCACCGTTTTGGTGATCGACGATTTCCACCTGACGGACGATTCCCCCCAGATTGTCGAATTCATAAACGCCATCCTGCGGGAGATGCCGCCGGCCCTGCACCTGCTCCTGATCAGCCGCCGCGTTCCGGAGCTGCACATCACGCCCCTGGTGGCGCTGCAGCAGGCGGCCGGTTTCAGCGAGGAACACCTGCGCTTTACCCCCGCGGAGGTGCAAGCCCTGGTCGTGGCCCGCAACCGCATCTCGTTGCCGGCGGCCGAAGCGGAGGCGTTGGTTTCGGCGAACGAAGGCTGGGTGACCGGGATCCTGCTCAGCAGCCACCTGCTGTGGAAAGGCCTGCCCCTCGGCGAGGGGATCATCGGCCAGGACCGCATCTACCGCTTCCTGGCGAGCGAGGTGCTCGAACAACAGCCCGGCCCGCTGCGGCAATTCATGCTCGAGGCGTCGGTGCTCCCGGATATGGACGCGGCGGCCTGCGACTTCGTCCTCGGCCGTTCCGACAGTCGGCAGATGCTTTCGCAGCTGGACGCCCGCCGTTTGTTCATCTTTGCTGCGGGGGAAGATCCGCCCATCTACCGTTTCCACAATCTGTTCCGCGAATTCCTGCTGGCCGAACATATGAAACGCGACGCGGCCAGGCACAAGCAGCTGTTCAACCAATCCGCCGAGTGGAGTTTGCGGGTCGGCATGCCCGAGGCGGCGTTTTCGTTCTTCGTCGAGGCGGAGGATTTGTCCCGCGCCGCGAAAGTGGCGGAGGAAAACGTTCAAAAGTACTACGAATCGGGCAGGACCCAGACCCTTCAAGATTGGGCCCGGCGTGTGTATCCGGTCCGATTGGAAGTTCCGCGGCTGTTCGGCTGCGCGGCGATGACGCTGGGAATGAGCGGGGATTTTTTGAAAGCGGAGGAGTACCTGGAGATCTCCCGCCAGGGTTTGGAAAGATCGCACAACACCGCCCGCCGGAACAGCCTGCAGGTCAGCCGGGCCTGGCTGGCGCTGCGCAAAGGGGAGTATCAGAAGGGCTGGGATCTCGCTGCGGAGCTCCTGCGGAAAGGCCCGGAAGGAGGGGTGGAAATCGCGGACCTGCGGATGGCGGCGGAGCATGCCGGACGGTGCGCGGCGGCGTTGGGAAGGATGCCGGAAGCCATCCGCTGCCTCCGGGAAGCCCTGGCCAAATTCCCCGAAGGTGAGAAAAGCTACGACCGGGCGCACGTTCTGACCGAGTTGGCCAATACGCTTCAAGCGGCGGGAGACACCTCGGAATCCTACGTCCTCCAGCGGCGGGCTTTGGGGATGTGGCGGGAACTCGGCTATCCGGGACCGATCGCCATCGGCTTGAACAACCTGGCCTACGACCAGCACATGATGGGCCAGTTGGAGGAGGCGGAAGCCGCCTATGCCGAGGCGATGGAATGGTCCAGGAAATCCGGAGACCGGCATTCGCAGACGCTGATCTTCGCCGGCCTGGGCGATTTAATGAAGGACCGAGGCCAGTACAGCAAGGCGGGCGGGTACTACGCCATGGCCGACCGGCTGGCGGAGGAGACCGGGGATTTGCCGATGCTCGCGTATCTCTACCGGGCGTGGGCTGATCTGAACCGGTGGTTGAAGAACTATCCCGCCGCGATGGAATGGCTGCAGCGGGCGGAAGAATTGGTGGAAAAGGAAACCGAGGTGACGCGCGCGGGCGACCGGATCCTGCAAGGGGTCTTGCTGGAGGAAATGGGCCGCACACGCGAGGCGGTGGATTTGTTGAAGGACGGCCTCGGGGTTTTGGAGTGCGCAGGCGCCAGCCAGACCGTCACCGCCGAAGCGCGCTTCCTGCTGGCGCGATCATTTTTCCGCGCGGGCAATAATCCGCAGGCGGAAGAATCCCTGCGCGCGGCGTTCGATTCGGTGTTCGCCTTCGGATCGGACCAGAGCCTGGTGCGCCAGGCGGGGTGTGCGCGGGACCTGCTGGACGCTTTTGCGGGGCATCCGACCTTGGGCGGGATGTGCGTATCCCTCGCGGAGCGGTCCGAGCGGCAGTTGCGGAAACCCCGCGCCGAGGAATCCCCGGCCGCGCCGGCCGAAACCTTGGTGCTTGCGGTCAATGCCTTGGGTTCCTTGGAGATCGCTTGGTGCGGAGCGGCCGTTTCCCGGTCGGCCTGGGTTTCCCAAAAGACGAAAGAGGTCTTTTTGTACCTGGTCGACCGTTCGCCGGTGGGAAGGGAGGAACTGCTGAGCGTCTTCTGGCCGGAGATGCCGGCCGGCCGGGCTCAGGCGAATCTCTATCAAACGCTGTACCGGATCCGGCGGGCGGTCGGAGCCGACATCCTCCTGCTGAAGGACCAGATCTGCCGCTTGGCGGAGAACATCACGGTCGAATACGACGTCGCCGCGTTTGAGAGAACCGGCCGCCGGGCGTTGGCGCTACCGATCACGGACCGGCGGAGGCTTGCGGAAATGGACCGGGCCGCCCAGTTGTTCCGCGGGGAATACCTAGGGGACGTGCCGGTCGACTGGGCCGGCCGGCGCCGGGAGGAGATCAACCAATTGTTCCTGGCGTTGGTTCGGGATGCGGCGGACGAATATTTCGGGCAGTGCCGGTATGAGGAGGCGCGCGCGCGCGCCGCCCGCGGATTGGAAATCGATCCGTTCCGGGACGATCTGCATCAGCGGATGCTGAAGATCCTCTCGGCGATGGGAAGAAAGCACGAAATGGTAGATCATTATCAAAAATACCTCTTATTGCTGCGGGACGATTTAGGATTGGATCCTCCGCTCGAAACCCGCACCCTCTACGACAATTTGATTTCGAACGCCGAATAAGGCCACAATAGATATCGGAATCCATGACAGCCGTCCGGCTGCGCCGCCGCCCGATCCCGGGCTGCGACCGGAAAACGCCGGGGCGAGATTGGAAGGCCGGATGTCTTCCGCTGGGTGTCTTTCTGCGACGCCCCGGCATGGCTTCGGATGGCAGACCGAAATGTCGAAGAAGGGCTGAAGACACCGGGGATATCTTCTCAGAGGGAAACAAAAAACCAAAAATCGAACAGGCCGGCAGTGCGATTTTTCGGTGAGTCCCGCGCAGGAAAACCCGGTCGGAATTGACGCTTCTTTCTACTCAGTCAATTCAATTATTTGGAGAAATCCTTTTGTTATTCAACCTCGCCCCTATCCCCCGGCCCCCCGGCCTGCACGGCGGAGTCGGGGCGGGCTTCCTACACTCCCTCTTTACCTCAGGGGAGGGGATAGCTTTCCATCAGCGGAATGTCCCAAGCGCCCGTCCCGAGCGCCTGTCCCAATTCTTCCTTCTCCTACAAGAAAAACCGAAATTGGATTAATTAGGTCCGGATAGGATTAAACGTCTATATCTGACAATCCCACTGTGAGGTGTTTGTTGAGGATGCGGTAATAGCATGGAAAGGGAGATCGGGAGGGACCAGGCCAAAAGGAGGCCCACATGCGTCGCATCAATTCCCGCCAAACCATCCGCTTCACTTGCCCTCCGGGAGCACCGCCGCCGGGAGGAGGTGGATGGTTCTAATTATCAAGTCCAAAAACCAGGCTGTGCAAGCCGGCAGCAGGGAGGATCCAAGGGATGCATAACTCGGCGATACAGAGAATTGTCTGTCAGGCTGTTGTGAGTGACGCCTACCGTGCGCGGCTGTTGGGATCGGATCGGGTGCAACTGCTTCGTTCCGCTGGACTTGACCCCCGGGAGCAGGAAGCCTTGCTGGCCATTCAAGCCGAGACCATCGAGGAATTCGCCGCCGGCGTCGAGCGGGTGGCGCGTTTGTGGAGGCAGGCGGCTCATAAGGTTCAGGGCTATGCCGCGTTCGAATTTCGAAGGCCGATTGAGGTGGACCTCCCGCCCCGCAGCGGATGACCGCCGGCCGGATCCGGCCATCCAAAGGTCAAAGGACAGGGACCGATGAACGAAAGCTTACTCGAAAAGATGGGCGGCGAGCGGGTCTGCAGCGTCTGCGGATATGTGGAAAGGGAAGTGTACCGGCTATTCTGCCCGCGGTGCATGCAGCGGGACCGCCTCAGCGCCCTGACCACCAGGGAGAATGCAACCGACATCTTGCCTGTCCCCTTGGAGCCGTCCGGATTGAATCCCGTGGATGTTGTCCCGATGCAATGACGGTTTGAAAGCCATCCCGGACTTCTAAAGGCACTCGCAATCGGAATTCTCCGGGGGGTGGGCGCCCGAAAAAGGGCTGGATGGCAGTACGTCCCCGGGCGCGCCACTAGGGGGTGGCGCGCCCTTTCCTTTGTGTGTGCACGCCGGGGAACGGCGGGTGTGGGATAATGGCTTTAGCCCCAGGCATGTATCCTTCCCCCCGGGCGTTTGTCGGAGGCGTTTTCCTTGGGAAAAGGCTTTGAGGCGGTGGAGAATCGTCCGCCGGCACGCGGCGAAAACCCGTTGCAGATTCTGATTTCCGAATCTGCCGCGGATGAGTTAACCCGGCGCCTGTGCGAACCTGTGCGGCCGTCGAACGCCGATCTGGTCGGAATGCTGTTTCGGGGAGCGGCGGTGCTGTCCACCATGGCCGCCGAACTGGGCGTCATTCTCCGCATCCAAATCCGCGCCGCGGGGGTTTCCCTGACAGTGGACGAGGAAATCCTGCGCCGGGCGGTCAACGCGCTGGTGATTCATTTGCTGACGGTCTCCCAGCAAGGAGGCTGGGTCACCATCGGATTGGAAGAGACCGCCGTGGATGGGCGCCGCGGATTCACCCTGCGGCTGACGGCCGATAGCATCATCCTGCCTTGGAAAAATAACGCGGAATTCGAGGAAGAATTCGTAACCCAGCCGGAATTGATGCTGTGCCGGAAAATCGCCGAAAAACTCGGGGGCAGCCTCGCGGTCAGGTTCCGAGAAGACAACAAGCTTTCTTATGCTTTGTGGCTTCCGGCGTAATTGCGGGCCAAGCTTCACCCGCCTTCCGCGCGCCACGCATCACGCAGGAACAAGGCGTCCTGCTCCAGGAGCGGGCTTTCGCAAAGGATCCTGCCGGAACAGCGCGCGGTTTTCAACGCCTCCAGCAACTCGCGGAAACGAAGGTCCGCTTCCCGGATCGGAAGGTGCCGGCGTTCACCTTTCCCTCCGTATTCGATCCCGGAGAGGTGGATGTGCATCCTGCCCAGGCTCTCCTTCCCCAGCGCGGCGCCGATTTTATCGAGCATCCCCATCCATTCTTCAAAACTGTTACCGAGGCCGTTCCGGGCATGCAGGTGGGCGAAATCCAAACAGGGCAGCACGCCGTCGATTTCCGCGGACAGGGCGAGGACATCCTCGAGCGATCCAAGCAAGGCGGCCTTTCCCATGGTTTCCGGCCGCAGGATGACCGGATTGCCTTCCGCCCGCAATTCGAGGACGCACTCCCGCAGGCGTGGAACGGCGGTCCGCAGGACTTCGGCCGGCGGGCGCCCGAAATAGGATCCGGGATGGAGGACGATGTCGGTGGCTCCGGCCAGGCGGCCGTATCGCGCCGCCTGCATGATTCGCATGCGGCTTTTGGGCCATTCCGCGGAATCCGCGTTGAGGTTGATGAAGTAGGGGGCGTGAACGCTCAGCGCCGCTCGGCGCAGCTGCGCTTCGCGGCGGATGGATTCGCAGGCGGCTTCCGAGACCCGCACGGAGCGGACCCAGGCTAGTTCGAGGCAATCCAAGCCGAGTTCGGCCGCGCGGCGGATGCCGCCGACCGTTCCTCCGGGCTTGGCAGGTGTGGACAGGGGGCTGCCGACGGTGCCGAAGCGAAAAGCGCAATTCAATCCCGATCCCTCCCGCCGCGGACGGGCCGACGGCGGCGACCATCATACCCGTAATCCGTCGGCAAGTCGAACGGCCGAGGGTGCGGATCAACCCTGCGGCCGTCCGGACGGAGCCGGCCGGCTTGCCCCGTACAGACGCCTCGAGACGATTTCCCAATCCCCGGAGCCGAGGATCCGGACCCCGGAAAGATCCGCTGTGCGGCGGAAGGGGGCTTCCAACCGCAGGGAATCGCGGAACAACTCGGCAAGGCATTCCATCGCGTCGTCGGCGGCGACCCGGTTGGCGGAGACCTTGCCGCAGGCCGGGCAGCGGTGGACGATCATCAGCTCTCCGGACGGGAACACCGCGTATTTGTTCCGGTTGCGTTTCAGCGTCAAACCGATCGGCCGCATCGCGCTCTTGCATGAGGAAAGCCGGTCGCCGGGGGAATTCCAATCCAGGTGGCGGGACCAGAGGCAGTACGGGCAGTGGTTGCGGTTGCGGACGCCGGACCGCTCGTAGGCGGCGGAGACGATTGCGCCGCACCGCATGCAGGCGAACTCACCCGGGGAAGAATTGCCCTTCATTGCTGTTTCTCCGCCAGGCGGAGCATGCTGCGGAAGCGGCGCGGGCTGACCAAGCCCGACTCAACCGCGCGGCGGATGGCGCACCCGGGTTCCTCCGTGTGCCGGCAATCCACGCCGAACCGGCAGCGTCCGATCCAAGGACGCATTTCGCGGAAGCCCAAGGCCGGATCCACATCGTCTGCGCTCCACGGGATGAGGATCCGCAGGCCGGGCGCATCCACAAACGCGCCGGGTTGGAAGAAATGGAGTTCGGTGCTGGACGTCGTGCAATGCCCCTCCCCGAAACGGCCGGTGTCCGCCACGCGCAACCCCAAATTCGGAAAAAGGGCGTTTGCCAGGGACAATTTTCCGGCCCCGCTTTTGCCCAAAAAAAAGGATGTCTTCCCCCGCAGGATCGATTCCACTTCGAGAATTTCCTGCCGGGTTTTTGCACTGCAGGCTACGACCCGGTATCCGATCCGGCGGTATTCCGCCGCCTCGCGCCCGACGTCCTCCGGCAACGGGCCGGAAAGGGGTAGGAGGTCTACCTTGGTCAGGATCACGACCGCCGGGATTTCCTCGATTTCGGCCAGCGCCAGGAAGCGGTCCAGCAGATGCCATTCCGGCTTCGTTGCGCCCAAGGCGCAAACAGCGACCACTTGGTCGAGATTGGCGGCCAGGACCTGTTCACCGGATCCGCCGACGGCCCGCCGGGAGATCCGGTTTTTCCGCGGTAGAACGCTTGTGATGAGGGCGGCGTCCGGCCCGGTTCGAACGACCTGCACCCGGTCGCCGACTACCGGGGAGGGGATTTCCAGCCGGTGCCGGGAGGATTCGGAAGGCGGATCCGCCAGGCGGTGCGGGCGGAAGAAGGCCCGCCGCCGCTGCGGGGAAAGGGCGCAGGTGACGGTTTTGCCGTCGATCCGCACCTGGAAGGATGCGTAATCCCTTAGGCACACTACACCCTCCGCGGAGGAGGGAAGAATTTCGTTGTCCATGGTTCCTCAAAAAAAAAGCCGGCCCTGGTTTGCCCACGGCCGGCTGGTTCGCGTTTCGGCGATTTTCCCGGCGCCGATCGCCGGATGTGACGATGGGTCGGGAATCGAAATTAAAAAAGGCCACGGGGGAGCTGGTCAGCCCGCGGCCGGGGGAGGATCGGAGAGGAGGTTATTAGTCGGTCGGCAGGCGCGTCCAGCAGGAATGCACCGGGTGGGATTCCGGCGCATACCGTCGATTGGGCAAGGCCACCGAAGCCAAATTGTTTACCATCCGGATTGAGGGGATCATCCGGCGGCCGATCCGTCAAGGGAGGGAATGCCGGATCCCTGCCAAAACCGCACAAAGAATACGAAGGCCGACCCTGGCAGGGAGGGCGGGGGTTTCGTTTACAGTTGCGAGAGCAGTTTCGGGCCGAAGATCAGGATCCCGATAAGCACGGCGGATCCGCTGGCCACAACCACCACCCCGGCTTTGACGTCCTTGGCGGTTTTGGCGAGGATGCTGTATTCCGGGCTGAGCAGATCCACCACCTGTTCCAGGACAGTGTTCGACAATTCCGCCATCCAGACCATGCCGATCGACAGGACGATCAGGCACCATTGTTCGAGGGTCAATTCTAACCACAACCCGGCGGCGGAGGCCAGGATCGTAAAGACCAAGTGGATTCTGGCGTTTCGTTGAGTGCGCAGCGCATACCATAGGCCGGAGAAGGCATTGCGGAAGGATTCGAGCAGGTTGGCGGATTTCAAGGGGGTCATGGCGTATCAGGCCGGCTCCTTCAGGATTTGCTTCTGGGCGTCCCACATCCGCTTCTTCTTCCGTGCGGTGTGGTGATCGTGGCCAAGCAGATGCAGAGTCCCGTGAACGGCGAGCAGCAGGACCTCGTCTTCGAGAGTCTTCCCGCGGGCGGAGGCTTGCGCGGCGGCTCGCGGCAGGCAGATGAGAACATCGCCGAGGTGGCGGACCGCCGTTTGGGGATCGACGACGCGCGACGGAAAGGCCAACACGTCGGTGGCCTGCGGCACGCCGCGGTAGCGGGCGTTCAGGCGCGCCACCGTTTCCTCGCCGGCCAGCACCAGCGAAATGGAACAATCTTCCCGGAAGGATTGATGCTCGAGGGCCCGCAGGACGGCTCGGCGGACCGCCGCCGCCGTAACTTTTCCGGCCAGGCGCGGTTCGCGCCGGATCAGAATCGTACGGCGGACTTCAACGCTTCGGGCGGGCCGGGCGTGCTTGGGTTTTCTTTTCATCTTCCGGATACAGCAGGCGGGAATGGGCCCGGCCGCGGAGCGCGTCGATGAAAGCCTTCCGGATCGTCTCCAAGTCGCGCAGGGTCAAATCGGTGTCGTCGAACTGGCGTTGGGCGATCCGGTCGTCGAGGACGTCCCGCACCAGTTTTTCCACGTCTTCCGGCGCGGTGGGCATCAGCGCCCGGTATTTCGCCTCCACGCCGTCGGCCAGCATCAGGATCGCCGCTTCCTTGGACTGCGGACGCGGGCCGGGATACCGGTATTTCTCTTCGTCGACGTCTTGCGCTTTCCCCCCGGCGGCTTTGAGAGCCAATCCGTATTGGTAGCTCGTGCGGAGGGTTCCGTGATGCTCCGCGATCAGGTCCCTTACCCGCGTCGGGAGCCGGTGCTTGCGGCCCAAGGCTAATCCGTCGCGGGCGTGCTGAATGATCAAGCGGGCGCTGGATTCCGGGTCCAGGAGGTCGTGCGGATTCCCTTCGGCGGCTTGGTTTTCGACGAAGAAATCCGGATGCAGGGCTTTTCCGGCATCGTGGTACAAAGCACCGACGCGCAGAAGAAGCGTGTTCGACCCGATCCGTTCCCCGGCGTATTCCGCCAAGTTGGCGACTTGCAGGCTGTGCTGATAGGTGCCGGGCGCCTGCAACAGGATCTCGCGCAGCAGGGGGTGGTCCGGACGGGAGAGCTCCAAGAGCTGCAGGTTGGTCGGGATGTCGAACAGGATCCCGATCAGGAAGAGCAAGCCGAGCGAAAGGATGGAGGAAATCAGCCCGTTGGCGAAGCTGCAGGCGATCAGGGTGAGAATGCCGATCAGATCGCTGGCCGGCTCGGAAAGGCGGGTGATGACGACCACGAACGACCCGGTCATCCCGACCGCCAATCCGGCGCTGAAGAATTGCAGGGGCTTCTCGCCCTTCCCCACCAGGAGGACGGCGGTCAGGCCGCTCAATCCGCCGAAAAGCGCGATCTCCAGCTGGTTGTTGCCGAGCCAGCCGGCGAATGTGGAGAGGACCATCGCCGACAGGATTCCCAACCCCCGTCCGAAAAGGCAGGCGATAAGGATTCCCAGCGCGGAGACCGGGAACAGGAACGGCAGGACCGCATGGTCCGGAACCATGATCCTGGCCGTGGCGAGGAAGGCGAGCAGGATCAGGCAGAAGAGGAAGACCAAACGCGCCCGGCGGGCGATCTCCGGATGGAATTGGGCGACGAAGACCGAAAGCAGAACGGTGAAGAGGGCCGCCGCGATCGCCATGCTGGCCGTGGTGCGGAGGTTCAGCGCTTCGGTCGTCAGCCCAAGCATGAAGACGGCCTCCAAATCCGCTTCGGTCACGACTCTCCCGCGCGCGATCACCACCTGGCCGGTCACGAAGCTGCGGGTGACGGCTTCGGTGTTGGCCGACGCATCTTCGCGCAAGGCTTCAGTCGCCTCCGCGTTGTAGAGGCTGTTGGGGACCACCAAGTTGCGGACCAACTCCGAAACCAGGGCGATCTGCGTCTCGGGGAGCGACAGGCTGACGTAATTGGGGATCGATTCGACGATCTCCTCCAACTGGCTGGGGCCGATCGGCTGGCGCATGATCCGCTCCAGCACGGCCTTGGCCTCCTGCTGGACTTGTTCCCAATCGATGTCGTTGAGTTGGAGGATCCGCGCGGCCGTCTCGGACGACAACTGCACTTGGCTGAGCTGGGCGAGATCGGAAAGCTTTTCCTCGAACGTCGAGTAGGGATCGGAGCGCACGTTGGCGATGAAGGTGATCGCCGCCTGAAGTTTTTCCGCTTGTTCGCGCGCAATCAACGGGTCGGGCGGATCGTAAACCGGGGCCACCGCCGCGGCGGCCTGCGTGCGCGCCTGCCGGGTGAGGCTTTCGCTGACATAGGTTACGGAGCGCGGGGCGACGACATCCGCGGCGGCGACATCCCCCAGCTCCAGGCTGACGGTCTGTTGGCCCGGCAGGATGGGCAGGGTGAGGATCGCCGCGGCGGCCAGCATGGCGCCGAAAACCAGGAGGGCGGTCGGAATCCTCCCGAGCACTTGCCGCCAGCGGGGCGGCGGGGCGGAATTGGAATCGCCTCTCACGGCTGTCCCTGTGCGGGTCATCCTCCCAGCAGCTTGCGCACCAACTGGCTGACTTCGCGGTTGTCGGCCCGGCCTTGGGTTTTCGGGGCGGCCAATTTCATCACTTTGCCCATGTCGCCGGGCGATCCGGCGCCGGCCTCCGCAATCGCCTCGCGGACGATCGATTCCAACTCTTGCGGAGTGAGCGCCGCCGGGAGGTAGGATTTGATCACCTCCAATTCGGCGTGCGAATCGGCGGCAAGGTCGGGCCGGCCGGCCTTCTCCGCATCGGCGATCGCCTCCTGGCGGGTTTTCACTTCCTTCTGGAGGACCGCCAGCAAGGCCCCTTCGTCTAGCGCGGCGCGCTTTTCCACCTCGGCCAACTTGACCGCGGAAAGGATCATCCGCAGAGTGCGCCGGCGGACCTCGTCTTTGGCGCGCATGGCGTCCTTCAATTGGCTTTCGAGCGTACCTTTGGTCAGCATACGGTTCCTTTCTTCGCACCGGTCACGGACCGGTTGCCTGTCATTATAGGTTCCCCCCCGCGGCGGGTCAATCGATGGCGCCCGGCATGCAGTCAAGCCTCCGCGCCTATCCGGGCCGGGGACAGGGCGGAGAGGAGGTTTTCGGGTTTATCGCGGTAGTGCTCCCACGCTTCCCGCCCCTCGGTCAGCCGGAGCAGGATTTCGGCGAGGATCCGGTTGACCGGCGTTGCCGTGTTCCAACGCCTTCCGGACCGCGCGACGGCGCCGTTCAGCCACGCCACCTCGGACCGTCCGCGGCCGGATTGCAGGTCGAGGTACAGGGAAGGCATCTTCCCGCCGCGTCCGCCGCCGACTGCGCGGAGCAGGAGCGGGCGCGCGACCGACGCGGGAAGCCGCTCGGCGGCGAATGCCAGCGCACGCACCGGGGTGCCGGGCAGGTCCGTCAGGCCGACGCCCGCCCGGCGCATCACCCGCAGGCATTCGCGGAGCATCTCCCGCTCGATGGCGAACAGCCGCGGATCGGCGTACAGTGCGGCGGGGGGCATACCGAGGATCGCCGCGGATGCGTTGGCGACCAGATTGGTGAGCAGCTTCGACCATTTCATTGCCGCGGCGGAAGGGTAGAGGCGGGCGTTCAGGCCGGCCCGCTCCAGCGCGGCGGCCAGCGGGCGGCTGAGGGGATGTCCGTCGGCGATGCCGATCCCGCGCTTCCGTTCCAGCACGGCCGAACCCGTCCGGCCGCGCCCGACGGCGCTGGTCACCGTCCCGGCGATCACGCCGCCGCGGCCGAAGGCTTGCTCCAGCGCGGCCTCGTTCTCCACGCCGTTCTGCAGGCAAAGCGCGGGCGGCAGCCTGTCCTTCCATTCCACGAGCGTGTCCACGACCGCGGCGGTATCGTAGGATTTCAGCGCGAACACGGCCAGATCGTACGGACCCGCCTGCAGCGCGTCGGCGGCGCGGATCCAGACCCCCGGAGCCGGCGGCCGGTGAATTTGCCCCGCGGCCGTGAGCGCAATTCCCTCGCGGCGGAGGATTTCGGCCGCCTCGGGACGCTCGACGTATTCCACCGCGTGCCCGTCGCAGGCCAGGCTGCCGCCGACGTACGCGCCGATCGCCCCGGCGCCGAAAAAAAGAAATTTCATGCGATTTGTCCTTGACGGAGAATATCGATCAGCCGCAGGGTGATTTCCGCCGTGGCGCCCCAGACGACCCGTCCCCGAAAGGCTTCGAAAAACACCGTCCGCCGTTCCCCGCCTTCGGATTCGGCGGGGAGCGTTTTCCGTATCCAGCGACCCTCGGCGGCCAACCACTCGAGCGGAATCCGGAACACCTCCGCCACTTCCGGAGGAACCGGCCGCACCGCCCCCGGACGAAGGATCCGGCTCACCACCGGCCAAATGCGGAAACCGGTCGGCGTGTCCATCGGCTCTAAAATTCCGAGCGGATCCACCGCCTCGGCCGGCAGGCCGATTTCCTCCTCCGTTTCCCTCAGTGCCGTCTGCAATGGACCCGAATCCCCCGGCTCGGCTCGCCCGCCCGGAAAGGCGATCTGACCGCGGTGATCGGCCAGCCGTTCGCCGCGGCGGATGAACACCAGGCTCCAGCCGCTCTGCTCTTTTTGCAGCGCCGTCAGAACCGCCGAGGGAATTCCCCCTTGCGGACGGGGCGAAGGGTACGGGGTGCGGATATCCAGGGGCAAGGCCGCCCGGAGCCGGTCAGCAAGTTCCATCGGGCCACCAAGCCATAGGCGCGCGGCGATTGGGACGTTATCCCTTTTCCGGGCGGATCGGAGAGCCGCAATACGCGCATTCCGCGGTTTGGGCATCGATCCATTCCACTTCTTCGGAGCGGATGCCGCCCCCGCACTTCGGACAATTGGCGGGCAGGATGGGGTGAACCGCCGCGGCCGGCATTTCGGCGGCGGAGGCGGCGGCGCCGGATTCCGCCGGGGAGGGGAATTGGGCGAGGTATCGGCGGATTTCCTCCGCTTCCGCGGTGTGTCCGAGCGCTTCAAGTTCCTCCGCCGCGGCGGCGGAGATCTGATGCATGCGCTTGGTTGCGCCAGCGGCGGCGAGAATGCCCAGCCCGTCGTGCAGCAGCTGCATGCCGTGCGGAATCCGCCCGGCGCTCCAGTTCGCCCGCGCGGCCTGGAAAAAAAGCCGCGGGGCGAACGGCAGGTCCTGGGCGCGCGCGGCTTCGGCGATGTTCTCGAATTTTTCAGCCGCCGGTGCGAACTGCCCTTGCGCCATCAGCCGGTGAGCTTCGGCAAGCGCCAGGACCGGGCCCGGCGGCAAAGGCCGCGGCGGTCTGAAGGCCCGGCGGCGGACGGCGGCCAGCGGCCGGAGGGGGCGGCGCGGAGGTCGGAGAAACCTGGGCATGGGTCATCCTCCTGGAAGGATTTCATCCGGCGGCGCATCCTGCTTGCCGGATTTCTCGTCTAGGATCGCCTCCAGCACCGGCCGGGCGAAGATCAGGTACCCGGTATGGGCGACCATCCGGTCCGTCGGCCGCAGCCGTTCCGGCACCGGTTTGTAATAGCGCAGGGAAAGCTCGCTTACTTCGACGAACTCGAACTCGTTCCGCTCGAGCGCCGCGAGCAGCAGGCTGACCTGGTTGGTGGTCGGCACGATCGAGCCGAAGAATCCTCCCGGCCGCAGGGCGGCGCGCGCCTGGCCGATGAATTCATGCGGGGTCGGAACGTCGAGGAAGAGGGACGGGACGTCGGTTTCCTCGAATCCTTCGGAGATGTCGCGCAGGCGGAATTCCACGCGCCCTTCCAATCCGAGTTGTTCTAGGTTTTTCCGGGCCAGGGACTGCATGTCGGCGCGCGAATCGTAGGAGATCACGCGTCCCTGCGGGCCGACCGCCGTGGCCAGGGCCGTGGTCAGGGCGCCCGAACCGGTTCCGGCTTCGAGGATGGTGGATCCCGGAACGATTGAAAGCTTCAGCAGTATGTATCCGATGTCTTTGGGAAATACGATCTGGCTGCTGCGCTTCGTGTCGCGCAGGAGGTCGTGCAGGGAGGGAGGCAGCAGGTAGAACGGACGCCCGAGATGGCTGTCGACGCGGGATCCCCACGGCTTGCCGATCATGTCGTCGTGCTTAAGCAGGCCGCGGTGGGTGTGGAGATCCGCTCCCGGTTGAAGCCGCACCAGCCGGTATTTGTGGTCGCGCCCGACCAATTGAATCAGGTCGCCTGCCTGGGTTGCGGTCACGAGGGTTCCTCCCGAGGATTGGATTGTAACATTCCCTGTGCCGCCTTCGCCGATCCGGCGCGGTCGGAGGAGCGGCGCGTTGCAGGGCGGTTGCGGAGAAAAAAACCGGGCCTTCGGGCGCCCGGTTTTCGTCTGGAGGATTTTTCCTGCGCCGGATCAGCGTTTTTCCGCGCCGGTTCCGGATCCCGCAGGTGCGCGTTGGACGGCTTTTTTCTCGGCGGCCGGCGCCTGCTCTTCCATCGCAAGGCCGCAGCGTTCGCAGGCCAGATTGAGGATTTCCGTGATCAGAATTGCGTACTGCATCCCTTCCGCCTTGGCCATGATGCACAGGTCGCTGACGTCCGGATTGACGCCGGGCAGGGTGTTGATCTCCAGCAGGTACGGATGGCCGTCGGAATCCAGACGGATGTCGACCCGGCTGCAGTCGTCGGCGCCGATTGCGATCGTCGCCGATTTTGTCAGCCGGCACATCTCCTTCCGCAGGGCGTCGGGAATCTTGGCCGGGCAGGTGTACACCGGCGAGCCCTCTTCGCCGGGGACGATTCCCTTGGCTTCCGATCCGTATACGCCGTGGCCCACCCCGACGTTTGGATCGATCTCGAGGATTGGGAAGTAATGGTACCCGTCGGTGTGGTACAGGTCGGGGTTGGCGCGTTTGCGTCCGGTGGGAGGGTTGCCGATGATCCCGACGGTGAATTCGCGGCCGGGCAGGAAGCTTTCCACCAGCGCCGGCTGGTGGTAGTCCTGGACGATCCGGCGCACCTCCCGCCGCATCTCCTCCTCGTTTTGGACGATCGAGGTCGGGGAGACGCCTTTGCCGGAGCCTTCGCGGACGGGCTTGACGAACAGCGGGAAACGCAGGGTGGAGCGAAGCGGCGCTTCCGGATCGTGGAACAGCTGGAACGGGACGGTCGGAAGGCCGCGGTCGCGCCAGATGCGTTTGGCGATGACTTTTTCCAGCGAGATGGCGTTGGCGAGAATCCGCGACCCGCTGTAGGGAATGCCGAGCATCTCGAGGATCGCCGGGACGTGCGATTCGCGCGCGTCCCCGCGCAGCCCTTCGGAGATGTTGAAGCAGAATTCGGGCTTGGTTTTGCGGACGCTGTCGAGCAGCGAGGCGTCGGCCTCCAGAAAGAACGGCTTGTGGCCCACCGATCGGAGCGATTCGAGGATCGCCTCGACGGTCTCTTCGCGGTCGTATTCCACGTTGTCGTCGGGGGGGGCGTCCGTCCGCAGGGGAACGTTCTTTTTCAGATTCGCGAGAACCGCGACCTTCAACGGAGGGCCGACCCGGCGCGGGGCGGCCGGGACCATCGGGAGCGAGATTTGTGGTCCGGGAGGTTCTGCGACGACTTTCTCGTTGTTCATACGCGCCTCCGCCTGGTTGACATCAAGGCAACAGAAAAGCCCCACCCGCCGGGTCAGGGCTTTGCATTTGGCCGCCGTCTGTGAACGCATTATATCATTTTTTTGTATCTGCTCAGCCTCAGTAATATTGAAATGAAATCCTGCTTTTT
>JAFGKK010000016.1 GCA_016928575.1 Anaerolineales bacterium | reverse complement strand
GTATCTGCTCAGCCTCAGTAATACTGAAATGAAATCCTGCTCTTTTCCATCCTCACCCCTATCCCCTGGCCCCTTCCCCCTCTCCTGTCATAAGTCAGGAGAGGGGGAAGGGGTTATGGGGTTGGGGGTGAGGATAGGGCAGGGACGGGGGGCTGAGGAGATACGGATTCTGATTATTCTCTTGCCCCCCAAGGCAGATGAGAAATGCTTTAGCGGAAAGAAGGATCCAGCGCATGGAAAACCCGCTTGGCACTTGGTGTGGTGCTGAATATTCCTCCTCACCCAGCGGCGGGAACAACAAGCCAAACCTGTAAATATCGGTTTGGGGCCGTGTCTCTGGAATGGGAGATCCGCCTTACGGTTTCCCCTCGACAAATAGAGCGCTTGTGATTAAAATCGCAATCATCCTTCCGGCGAATTGCCGGTGCCCCCGGAGGCTTCGAATGACCGATAAGAACAACACCCCTTCCTGGACGGTTCTGATCACCGACGGACTGCAGGCTTCCGCGGTTGCGATGCTGGAAAAATCCGCCAAGGTCCAGAACCAACCCGATATCTCGGCCGCCGACCTGCTTCCTGCGGTTGGAGCGGTCGACGCGCTGATCGTCCGGGGACGGACCAAGGTCACGGCGGAGGTCTTCGGAGCGGCCTCGAAATTGAAAGTGGTCGGGCGGGCCGGCGTCGGCGTGGACAACATCGACCTGAAAACGGCCAAAGCAAAGGGGATCGTAGTGGTCAACGCCCCGCAATCAACCAGCGTCGCGGTCGCCGAGCACACTTTCGCCTTGCTGCTTTCCCTGGCCCGGCAGGTGCCGCTGGCCGACGCGGGTCTGCGGCGCGGCGAGTGGCTGAAGAAGAAGCTTGAAGGGTTCGAACTTTCCGGGAAAACCCTCGGAGTCATCGGCATGGGCCGGATCGGCTCACTGGTCGTCGCCCGCGCCGCGGCTTTCGGGATGACCTGCCTGGGGTACGATCCCCTGATTCCCTCCGACGAGATCGCCAAACGCGGCGCCAAGCCGGCGGATTTGGAAACCCTGCTTGCCCAAGCCGACGTCGTCACCCTGCATATTCCGCTGACGGCGGACACCCGCGGGATCCTCAACGCGGACCGGATCTCGAAGATGAAGAAGGGCGCCTATATCGTGGACGCCGCGCGCGGCAACGTGGTCGACGAAACCGCTTTGCTGGCGGCGCTGGATTCTGGTCAGATCGCAGGGGCGGCGTTGGACGTATTTGCCGTGGAGCCGGTCGCGGATTCGCCCTTGGTTAAACATCCCAAGGTGGTGTGCACGCCGCACATTGCCGCCCAAACGGCGGAAGCCCAGGAACGGGCGGCCCGCGACATCGCCGAAGAGATCCTGACCGTCTTGCAAGGGAGAACTCCCCGCTGGCGGGTGGCCTGAAATAAAACAGCCGACTCCAAGGAGATGCTCTCGGAGCCGGCGTTCTTTTTCCGGCGGGGTTGGGTGCGCTTCTCCCTAAGGCACTTGGAAAACAAGCCGACCCCGGAGTATTCCGGGGCCGTTTTCAACGGTCCGGGTTCGAAATCCGTCTGCGGAGGAGGCCGCGGGGGGCTTCAGCAAGCGCTTTGCGAGTTTGCCTTGTTCGGCCCCATGCCCTGCTTGGCCGCTCCCAAGAGCAAGATGCCTGAGCCGAGCAAGCCGGCGACCTTGCCCCCGATCGTCGCCACGGCGGCGACCGTTGCTACGGCCCCCAATCCCAGCGTCGTCAAGGTGACGATCTCGCCCACGCGGTCGGCCTTTTCCAACTCGACGGGCATCCGCGGTCCGGAAAGCAGTTTTGCTTTCAGGATTCTTGCGTAGGCCTTGCGTGGGGCGACCGGGATGAGAGCCCGCCTCAGCTTGGCTTCCATGGATCGTTCCGTCGTCATTGCCGGTTTTCCTTTCACCTTATTTCTCTATTATCCACTTTTCCCTCAGGATGAGAAGAGTACGATGGTAGAGGCTTTTGATCGCGCCTTCCGAACGCCCCATGATCTTTCCGATTTCGGCGTTGGAATACCCTTCCGCGAATTTCAGAATAACCACCTGCTGTTTCTCCTCCGGCAGCTGTCGGAGGAGTCGCAACAGGGCTTCCCGTTCCAGAGTTTTTTCCGCCGAGGAACCGGTGCCCTCATCCGCGGTGTGGCGGACCGCCTCATCCAAACTTACGACTCTCCGGCGCCCTTGGTCTCGATACCAATTCGCCAGGATGTTGTGGGCGATCCTATACAGCCAAGCCGAGAAGGGCAGGCCGAGCGGTTCGTACCCCGGCAGATGCACGAACGCCTTGTGAAAAACCTTCGAAGTTAAATCCTCCGCGTCGGCATGGTTGCCTGTCCGAT
Source organism: Anaerolineales bacterium (assembly GCA_016928575.1). Taxonomy (NCBI): domain Bacteria; kingdom Bacillati; phylum Chloroflexota; class Anaerolineae; order Anaerolineales; species Anaerolineales bacterium. The sequence goes on along the minus strand of JAFGKK010000016.1, from coordinate 52,854 downwards.
AGTATAGGTAGGTGTAGATCTTTTGGAGGTAGCGTTCGTACAACTCCCCGAAGGCCTGCCGATCGTATTTTGCCTTTTGGATTAATGCTTCTTCATCCTTCTCCGGACGCGGACCTTTGGGGGAACGTTTGTCCTCTGTCATGCTTAACACTTATGGCTTTCTTCCGTTCCGCGGATTCACCTTCCGGAGGGTTTTTTTAGCGCCGGAGCGACCCCCGCCGTCTTTTGAGCTTTCAGGAAGGCGCTGGTCAGGTTTTGAAAGTGCAGGTCCGGCGCCAGGCCGTTCAAGAGGATCCGGCTTTTGCCGCACTTTTCTATCGGAAGTTGGCGGAGATCTTCGAGGCTCCAATTCCAACGCACCGCATTCTGGGTTTCCTTGCGGATCCGTTCCAAATAGACCAAATGCGAAGAGATCATTTCGTCGATCTCGCCCCGCAGAATTACGTCGCCGTGGCCCTGAACGATGTTTTCCAGCCCCATACCGTTGATCGTTTTCAGGGTGGCCGCCAGGGTGTCCAAGTCGCCGTCGCGGAAAAAAGGCAGGGGCATCATAGCGTCTCCGGCAAACAGGATCCGCTCCTCCTCCAGCAAGACCCCGATCCCATCGGGCGAATGTCCGGGTAGGGGAAAAATCCGGATGGTTCGCTTGCCAACCAGAAAATATAGGGATCCGTCGCGGAAGGTCACGTTGGGCAGAATCACCTCAGCGTCGCTGAGTTCCTTGTTTTCCGACTTGGCCGATTCCAGCGCTTTTCGGCTCATGGTTTCCATTAAATTACGGCATATTTCATGCGAAATTATCTGGGCTTCCGGAAAAATGTAGTTGCCGCCGCAATGGTCGGCGTGGTAATGCGTGTTGATGACGAAGCGCACTTTGGTATTCATGCGTTGTTCGACGTATTCCCGGATTTCCCGGGTTTCCGAGGGAAGCGCCAAGGTGTCGATCAAGATCGCTCCGTCCGGTGTGCCGATCACGCCGGCGCATACCTGAGCGTATAAATCACTGGAAAAAAACGAAACATCTTCGGCAATTCTTTCTCGAAGCATGGCGCAGTTGCCTCCCAGACACCGTTCATGGCGATAAGGTCATGCGCGAGAATAGCATAGAAATAAAGAGAAATCAAGTTTTCGGACAGTTATTGTCCGATTACTTTTCCGGCTGAAACAACAAATCCCCAGGCATACTTCGGACCAGATAACTCCGAGGCCCTTGAAAGGCTTGGACCGGGTTGCTTTCTTGACGCAGGGGCGGGAAGCCGTTAGAATCTCGCGGCTTTCCCAAAAAACCTGGGAAAAATCCAAATGGAGCGAAGGGGGCCGTAAACCGGCCCGAGGCGCTCCCAGGAAGGTTGGCATGAGTGACATCGAACTTCAGGGCAATGCCCGAACCGCGGTCGGGAAAGGATTATTCGCATTGCGCAATTCCGGTAAGATTCCCGCCGTGATCTACGGGCCCGGGATTGAGGCTACCCCGATTGAATTGGACGCCAAGGCCGCATCCACCGTTTTAAACAGTCTTACCGGTTCGACCTTGGTTCGGCTGAAGGTCGGCCAAAAGGATTATTCGGTTCTTCTGCGCGATATTCAGCGGAATTCGGTACGACGTACAATCCTGCACGTGGATTTCTACGCCGTTCCGACCGACCGTGAGATCCGCGTCCACGTCCCGTTGCAATTTACGGGCATATCCGCCGCCGTCCGCGATTTCGGCGGTATTTTGGTGCCCGTGCTGAACGACCTCGAAGTGGAATGCCTTCCGAAGGATCTGGTCAACGTCATCCAGGTCGACCTCGCTCCGCTTGAAAAAATCGGGGATTCCATCGCGATTGAGAACATCGTCCTGCCCGCGGGCATCCGCGTGCTTATGGATCCCAACGAGACCGTGGTGACCGTCACGGCCCAAATGGCCGAAGAAGAAGTGGCGGCGGCGCCGGCGGCGGCCGTCCCGGCCGAAGTGGAAGTGATCGAGAAGGGCAAGAAACTGGAAGAAGGCGAAGAAGAGGAGGAAGCAAGCAAGGAGGCTCCCGCCAAGGAAGCGAAGCAGACGCAGGAGCCAAAAGAAGCCAAGAAATAGATTTCGCATTTCCCCAACAACCTCCAGCCATGTCGCCGCTAATGCAAGACCTCGAAGCGGGTCCATGGCTGGTTTTTTTTAATACTGGGTCCGCCCCGTTATTTGTAACGCCTGCAGGGGACCGATCGCTTGCGCGGATTTACGGAAAAGGGGATCGATACTATTCCTTTTTTCACTTTAAGGAGGCTTGCGGTAACCGGCAGAGTCCGTTGAATCACTCATGCTTTTCATACGTGTAAGTCATCTGTTCTTATTCCTCTATCCATATCCGGTACGGATTTCCTAGTATTCGCCATCCTTTGATGGCACCAAAGATTCGTCCCGCCATGTAGTTCGATCATTTGACTCCCCTGGGTGAGGCATAACTTATCCACAATCATTAATTTTTTAAGGTTCATGCCTTCCAAATCGGTTGATTCCGGTGTTTGCCGATGATAAAATGAAAATCTACCGGAGATGTCGGGATGAAGTTGACTGAATCCCCATTTTTGGCGTAGAATAAATGTTCTAATGCGCTGTGTTTTTTGTGGAAAGGAAGATGCAAAGGTCATTGATACCACCCATGATTCACGGGGTGGCGTCCGGCGACGCCGAGAGTGCTTGGATTGCCGACAGCGGTTTACGACATATGAAAGGCCGATCGTCTCGACGCCGTTGATCGTCAAACACGACGGCACGCGCGAAGAATTCGATCGGGAAAAGCTTTCCCGCGGGATACGCATCTCTTGCGCCAAGCGCCCCGTTCCGGCTTCGGAGATCGACCGCATCGTCGGTGAAGTGGAAGCCGCGCTGCAACAGATGAACAAACCCGAGATCTCCAGCCGCGTTATCGGGGACATGGTGATCTCCGCCCTGAAAGAGCTCGATCACATCGCCTACATTCGCTTCGCGATCGTCTACCTTCGGTTCGATGACCTGCGGTCGATCCGTGATGAAATCAACTCCTTGCTGCTGGAAAACGGTTGACGCGGCCGGGATTCACACCCTTTCCCAGGAGGAAGGCATGAGCCAAACCACCGCCGTCTCTGAAAAATCGAAGGTCAATGGAAACGGCCGTCCTTCATTGGAGCCGGTGGTTTTATCCCCCAACGCCCGGATCATCCTGGAGAAGCGTTATTTGCGCAGGGGCCCCGACGGAAAGCCGGCCGAGTCGGTCGAGGAAATGATTTGGCGCGTGGCCGGCTACGTTGCGCAGGCCGAAGCCGAATTCGGCGGCGACGTGACCGAAACGGCCAAGGCTTTTTATGAAATTCTCGCCGGCCTGCGGTTCTTTCCCAACTCCCCCACCTTCACCGGCGCCGGGACGCCGCTCGGTCAGCTGGCCGCCTGCTTTGTCCTGCCCATTTCCGACGACATGGGCCGCGAAGAATCCGGCATTTTTCAAACCCTGCGCAACGCCGCCCTTATCCAGCAGACCGGAGGCGGGAACGGTTTTTCCTTCTCGCGAATCCGGCCCAAGGGCGCGTTGGTCAATTCCTCCTCAGGCCAAGCCACCGGTCCGGTCGGATTCCTGCGGGTCTACGACAAGGCCTTCGGCGAGATCGCCCAGGGCGGAACCCGCCGCGGGGCCAATATGGCGGTGCTGCGCATCGACCATCCGGATATCGAGGAATTCATCACCTGCAAGACCGACGAAAAAGCGATCACCAACTTCAATATTTCGGTCGGCATGCTGGATTCCTTTATGGAAGCGGTAAAAAACGATGGCGATTGGTCCCTGCGGTTTCCGGACGTCTACGCGCCAGGGTACCGCACTTTCCATGGCACGCTGGAACAGGCCGAACGGGCTGGGATTCCCATCCGCACCTATAGAACCCTCCGGGCGCGCGACCTGTTCGACAAAATCGTCCATCAGGCGCATCACAACGGAGAACCCGGCGTCCTTTTCCTCGATACCGCCAACCGCGAAAACCCGGTCTCCCACCTCTACGACCTGGAAGCCACAAATCCGTGCGGCGAGCAGTGGCTCGGGCCTTACGAGAATTGCTGCCTCGGATCCCTGAACCTCTCCCGCCACTTCGGCCGGGGCCGGTCCGTCGATTGGGAAAAAATGCGCAAGGATGTCGCGCTCTCCACCCGTTTTCTCGACGACGTGGTTTCGATGAACGTCTACGTTCCGGCTGTGCCCCAATTGAAGGAAGCCGCCTTCCGGGCCCGCCGGATCGGCTTGGGGTTGATGGGCCTGGCGGACCTGATGTATCACGCCGGTATCCGCTACGGTTCCCCGGAAGGGCAGGAATTCGCTTCGCAGGTGATGGAATTCATCCGCTTCCACGCGATGAAAACCAGCATCGCCCTTGCCCGCCAGCGCGGCCCGTTTCCGGTAATCGAAGGCAGCGTGTACGATCAAACTCGCCTGCGTTGGGAGCCCCCGCGGCCTCTTACACCCCATGCGAGGGATTTCCGCCGCCCGGACCTGGATTGGGGGGAAATCACCCAGGGGATAAAAACCCACGGCCTGCGCAACGCGGCCCAGTGCACCATCGCCCCCACCGGGACGATCGCCACGGTGGCCGGCTGCGAAGGATACGGCTGCGAGCCGGTGTTCGCCCTAGCCTACATCCGCCATGTCAACGACAACGGTCAGGACCTGCAGCTGCCGTACATTTCACCCTTGTTTGAATCATCGCTCAAGGAATTGAAACTGGACGAACAAGAACGCCAGCAGGTCGTGGAAAAGGTCATCCAGCAGGGTTCCTGCCAGGACGTCCAGGAACTTCCGCAGGCGTTTCGCGATCGGTTCGTCGTCTCCCAGGATATCACCGCCGAGGAACACGTCCGCATGCAGGCTTCCCTGCAGGCTTTTGTCGACAACAGCCTTTCGAAAACGATCAATTTTCCGCCGGAGGCGGCCGAAACCGACGTCGCGCGCGCCTACCAGATGGCGTGGGAGTTGGGCTGCAAGGGAACCACCGTCTTCATCACCGGTTCGCGCCAACAGGTCGTCCTGGAAACGGCACAGACGGCGAAGAGCAAAGGCCAGGATGTCAGCATCCTCACCTCTCCCCCCGAAAGCGCCCCCCACCCCGTGACGATGATACCGACGGCGTCGCCTTCCAGCGACCAATCCATTCCTTTGTGGTACGAGACCAAGCGGCCGCGCCCGCGGCGGCTTCCGGGCTCAACCTTCCAGGTCGATACCCCGCTCGGCAAGGCATTCGTGACGGTCAATGAAAACAACGGCCTGCAGCCGTTTGAGGTGTTCATCGCCACGGCCAAGGCCGGCTCGGAAACGGCGGCCGTTTCGGAAGCCCTGGGGCGGTTGATTTCCTACATCCTGCGGCTCGGGTCTCCGGTTCCGCCCAAGGACCGCCTGCTCGAGGTTGTCCGCCAGCTGGCCGGAATCGGCGGCGGCCGCCCGCTGGGCTTCGGACCAAACCGAGTCCTGTCGCTCCCGGACGGCGTGGCCCACGTCCTGGCCGATTATTTGGAGGGCGCCATGCCGGATGGGGATTCCGAAAAGACCGGCAAACTGCCGCCCGCCGATGTGGAAACACTCGCGCCGGGCCAGATAAAAATGAAAATCGGGGATCTGTGCCCGCAGTGCGGCGAAGCCGCTGTGGTTAACGAAGAAGGCTGCCGGAAATGCTATTCCTGCGGCTACAGCGAGTGTTGATCGCCGACCGGGAAAACCCGTCGTCCGCCGCGATTCGGAACCGTTTGCCGCGCGTGAGGAAGACAGCCAACGATCCGGAAAAACCGCTTCCTGTTGGAGGCTTTCGGGGCTGTCTAAAAAGTTGGACTTTCTTATTATGGATGAGACCAGATACTTATTGAGATGACATTCCCGCGTGTTTTTAGCGGGAATCCAGGGCCTTTTCGCGGGTAAACAGGACAAAGTCTCTGGATGCCCGCTAAGAGCTCGCGGGCATGACGATCTTCCACCTGCCCTACCTATCTATTTAGACAGCCCCTTTTTTCAAGTATGGACCCAAGGACGGTTTTTTCCGGCTTCCAGACCGGATCGATTGGCGTGTCGGTCCAGGCGACCCGGGACGGGGATTTTCAATAGCCGGTATACGCGGATCGTATCTCTTCCAAGAAGGATAAATCCGGCGCGATGATCCACAAAATGTTTTTCCCGCCGCGGAAAAGGCAGGCGGTTTGTTGGTTCATCGCCCAGCATTCTCCCGGCGCCGGGCCGAGCTTCTCCCCTCGGAACCGCTCATCCAAATAATCTTGCATGGCAACCATAAAGTCGGCCGCGTCGGCGTTCGTATCCCAGGTCCATTCGGCCGCCAGCACAATTCGGTCTTCCTGCGCCGAGTCGGAATACACATAATAACGATCCCCGCCCCAGCCTGCGGCGGCGGTTTGGGCGGTTTCCGCGGGAATCTGGGCAAAGCTATCCGATCCGTAACTCAGGAGGAGAAAGGTCATGTATTCTCCCAAGCTATCGGACTTGATCAACCGCCAGCTGTCCCCGAGTTTGTTTTCAATTTTCGGATCCCGCATGGCCGCCGGTTTTTCTCCGTTGAGGTACTTCTGCGGGTGCAAAATCTGCTCCGTGCTGACGGGTAAATTTTGATACGCCTGATTGACCCGCGCCCAACTTCCTAGAGACCATAGGGTTCCCACGAAATTCAATCCGTTGTAATACGCGAACTCCACCATTTTTGAAAAGCACGGCGGCGTGTTTTGGCCCGGCGGGAGCAGGAACGGGTAGGGATAGAGTTCGATGTCGCGGATGTCGTACGGGGTCGCGTACTGCTCCAGCCACTGGACCATAATCAGCATCGAATCCCCCTCCACCAAGGCGCGGATGGCCTCGCAACGCTGTGAATCGTTTAAACAAAGAGGATCGTCGTCCATTATCCCGACTGCCGGGAAATGGTGATGCACCAAGGCATGATTGTATTCGTGGGTGAAGGTCCAGCGCTCCATGCCCGCAAAGCGGTTGCCGATGATGTAGATCGTCCGGGTGTTGGGCATATAGAAGCCCATCACCCCGTCGGCCAGGCGCGAAAGCGCGAATTCCGCCAGGTCGTAGGTGGGTTTGATGAAGCCCAGAACCGACAGGGACTTGGCCTCGTTTTGCAGGGTTTCCCGGTATCCGGTCCTGTCCAGCTCCTGTTGCAGAATCGATTCCGCCTGGGTCAGATCAACAACGTACACCGGAACGTCTTCGTCCATGTCCAATCCCCTCAGGTCCTGCACCTCCGCCATCAACCGATCGATATCCGCCTGTACGGTCGGGTCCGGCGGCGCGAGGGTCGGGGTCGTGGTGAGGGTCGGGGTTTCGGTGATGGTCGGCGTGGAGGTGATGCTCGGCACCGGCGTTTTGGTGGATTCCGGCGGAAGGATCAAACGGATGGGGGTACTGTCAGTTTCCGTGACGGCGGCGGCCGGCGGCTGGCTCTGGGGCGTCAGCCAGACGAGGATTTCGGGTGGAAGGTTGCCCGTAGCCCACAATCCGCCACCGGCTGCCGCAACCAGGAGAACCAACCCCAACAAAGCGGCTGTGCAGGTACAACCGACCCCCCTTTTCTTGGGTTGCTCCGATTTCTGTTCGGCGGTTTCGGGAGTGCCGGTTTTTGCGCGGTCTACCGGTGCAACCGGCTTTTGCAGTCCGCCGGTGCGCCGGACCGTCTTTTGGGCGGGAATTTCACCGGATTGCACAAACGGTGCAGCCGGCGGGAGTGATGAAACCGGGCTTTTCTTTTCCGTCCCCGCTTGCGATTCGGAGGGCTGTGCCTTTGGTGTGGGGCTGGTTTTGGTTTTTACGCCGGGCTCGATCACGGGAAGGAGATTGTCCGCAATCACGGATAGGTCCTCTTCCACATGGTCGATATCGACGGTAAACGGTGCGGCGTGCAGGAGGGTTTCCCGCGTTTGGGAAGCCTCCGGCGGGGTGGAGGCCGTATTCCGGACGGCGGTGGATTCACCGGGCCGGTCCGCCGCGGCGATCGGGGGAACGTCCTCGGGGGCGACGGGGGATTCATCCGGCAGCGCGCCTCGGGCGGCGGCGGATTCGGCGGGAACAATCAAAGGGGTTTCGCCGAGCAGTTCTGCGGTCCGCGGCGGCGGTTTCGGCCCTTCGTGCAGCACGTTCTCGAGCTTCTCCAGCGCGGCTTTCGCCTCCGTGTTCTGCGGATTCAGCGCCAGCACCTTGCGCAAGCAATCCGCCTTCTGCCCCGGATCCTCCAAGGTGTAGGAGAGGAACATCCAGCCGGCCTCCAATTTGGAGTCGGCGCGGACGACATCCAGAAGCAACGCCCGCGCTTCCACGATCTGTCCGGCGACATAAAATTCCATCGCCTGTTGGAGAACTTGGCTGAAGTCTCTCGCCATATCTGCGGATCTCCCCATCCGGTCAGCTGGGTTGATTTTAGCATTTTCCCGGTATCCCAGCAATAATTTTCATGCGCATCGGCAGGCAGGATCCTGCTTCGGCTTCCGAATCCGCTTGGGGCGCGGGGGATTTATGTATAATACCGTTTGAGGCCGATTGGTTGTCCCCGTCCAAATCCACAGTCGGCGGCTTCGGTCTCAAACGGCATTCCCATGCGGAAATCGCGAAGCCGGACATATACCCGAAGCTGGCGTGCCAGCCTGCGCGACACCTCCCTGCTCCTCCGGGAGTTCCGAGACCCTCTGGCGTTGTTTCTGCTGGCGATCGTCGGGTTCGGCCTGTTGTATTACCGCCTCGCGGCTTGGTGCGGCGAGCCGCTGTCCGGCCCGGTCGAGGGCGTCTTCCTCGTGCTGTCCGCCACCTTTTTGGAATCCTCGGGGGATTTTCCGCAGGCGTTCGTACTGCAGCTGTTCCACTTTCTCATGCCGGTCATCGGCGTCATCACCCTGGCTTACGGATTGGCGGATTTTGGCACGCTGTTTTTCAACCGCCGCGCGCGGGGCAAGGAGTGGGAAATGGCCGTCGCCTCCACCTTCAACAACCACATCATCCTGGTGGGTTTGGGTCACCTGGGCTTCCGCGTCGCCAGCCAGCTTCACGATATGGAGCAGGACGTCGTGGCGGTTGAGCTTTCCCCGACCGCCGACTTGGTCGCCAATACCCGCCGGCTCGACATCCCGGTGATTCCCGGCGACGGAACCAAGGAAGAAATGCTGGAGGCGGCCGGCATCCGCCGGGCGCGGACCATCATCCTCTGCACTCAAAACGACAGCCTGAACTTGCAGATGGCCGTCAAGGCCCGCGGAATCCGTCCCTCGATCCATGTCGTGATCCGGATTTTCGACGATGACTTCGCCGCCGCGCTGCAGCAACAGTTCGGATTCCAGGCGATCAGCGCCACCGGCATCGCCTCGCCGGTGTTTGCGGCCACCGCCGCCGGCGCCAACATCACCCCGCCGATCATGGTCGAGGGCATCCCGCTGTGCTTCGGGACGGTGGCGTTTCCGGACGGCTATAATTTTCGGGGCAAGACCCTGCACGATCTGGAACAGCTTTATCGGATCAGCATCGTTTTTCTAAAGCGGCAAGGCGGGATCGAGTGGCATCCCTCCGGCTTCGAGAAACTCCGTCCTGGGGATATCGTCGGGGTGTTGGGAAAACCGGATCCAATCAATCAGATCGTGCACGATTGCCGGGATCCGCAGTAGGAGAGGCGCCTCGCCGCCGGTCCAAAAGACACACCGAAAGAATCCGAACCCGCTTGGCGTTATGGCGGCGGGGTGTTGCGGTGTTAAATATCGTTGACGATGCAATCCGTCATCTGTTTTGCGGTTAGGGCGGGCTTGCCCTGCGGATACAGGTCAGCCGTCCGCCAGCCTTGCGCGAGGACGCGGTCCACCGCGCGCTCGATCGCATCCGCTTCCCGTTCCCAACCCAGGGAATAGCGGAACAGCAGCGCTCCGCTGAGGATTGCGCCGATTGGGTTGGCGATTCCCTTTCCGGCGATGTCGGGCGCTGAACCATGAATGGGTTCGTACAACCCCTTGGCCGTCTCCCCCAGCGAGGCCGACGGCAGCAGTCCCATCGATCCAGTCAGGACCGACGCTTCGTCGGTGAGGATGTCTCCGAACATGTTGTCGGTGACGATGACGTCAAACTGTTTTGGATGAGTCATCAGCCGCATCGAAGCGGTGTCCACCAGAATGTGTTCCAGCACGATATGCGGATTCGCCGCGCCCACCTCGGACGCCACCTGCCGCCACAATCGGGAAGATTCGAGGATATTCGCCTTGTCGACCGAGGCGACCTTCCGCCGGCGCCCTTCCGCCATCCGAAAGGCGACCTCCACCACCCGGCGGACTTCGTGGTCGTAATACTGGAGCGTGTCCACCGCCCGCTCCCTTCCGTCGGCGGTCCGGACTCGCTCCTTGGGCTGGGCGAAATATAAACCGCCGGTGAGCTCCCGCACGACGAGCAGATCCACGCCTTCGATCCGCTCCCGTTTCAACGGCGAGGCGTCCGTCAGCGCCGGATGCGGCCTGACCGGCCGAAGATTGGCGAACACGTCCAATCCCTTGCGCAAGTCCATCAAGCCCTGCTCCGGCCGGACCTTGGCGCGGGGGTCGTCCCACTTCGGCCCGCCGACGGCGCCCAACAACACCGCGTCCGCGGATCGGCAATCCGCCAGCGTTTCGTCGGTCAGGGCGGCACCGAAGCGGTCGATCGAACATCCGCCCACGGGCCGCTCCCGGAGCTCCAGGGTGCGGCCGCCGCCGACCGCCGCCCGCTCCATCACCCGCACCGCTTGCGCGACGACCTCGGGCCCGATGCCGTCGCCAGGCAGGAGAACGATCCCGGCCTTCATCATTGCGCTACACCAATCCGGCGATCAGGTCGCCGGTTTCCGTCGTTGAGAGACCCATTTTCCCGGCCGCCAGACTCTTGATCTTCCCGCCGGAGAGCGCTTTGATCACCGCCTGCTCGACCGCGTCGGCCGCGGCGTTTTCCCCGACCGCCTCCAGCAGCATTCCTCCGGCGCAGATCGCCGCCATCGGGTTGATCACGTTTTTGCCGGTGTACTTCGGCGCCGACCCGCCGATCGGCTCGAACATCGAGACTCCCTGCGGATTGATGTTGCCGCCGGCGGCGATCCCCATCCCGCCCTGGATCATCGCGCCCAGGTCGGTGATGATGTCGCCGAACATGTTATCGGTGACGATCACGTCGAACCAATCCGGATTTTTCACCATCCACATCGTCGTGGCGTCGACGTGCGCGTAGTCGGTCTGGATCCCGGGGTAGTCCTTGGCCACCTCGTAGAACGTGCGCTCCCACAGGTCGAAGGCGAACGTGAGGACGTTGGTTTTTCCGCACAGGGTCAGCTTCTTGCGCTTGTTGCGCTTGGCGCAGGCGTCGAAAGCGTAGCGGATGCAGCGTTCGACTCCCATCCGGGTGTTGATCGATTCCTGGACCGCCACTTCGTGCGGCGTGCCTTTGCGCAGAACGCCTCCCGCGCCGGTATACAGCCCCTCGGTGTTCTCGCGGACGACGAGGAAATCGATGTCGGCGTGGGTTTTGTCCTTGAGCGGCGTGTCGACGTTCGGGTAGAGCTTGACCGGCCGCAGGTTGATGTACTGGTCGAGTTCGAAGCGCAGGCGCAGGAGCAGTCCCTTCTCCAAGATGCCCGGCTTGACGTCCGGGTGGCCGATCGCGCCCAGGTAGATCGCGTCCAGTTGGCGGAGTTCGGCGATCACGCTGTCGGGGAGGATTTCCCCCGTGCGCTGGTAGCGTTCGCCGCCCAGGTCGTACTCCACCCAGTCGATTCCGAAAGCGTGCTTGCGCGACGCCGCTTCGAGCACCTTGCGCCCTTCGCGGATCACCTCCGGTCCGGTTCCATCCCCGCCGATCACGCCGATGCGATAGGTTTTGCCTGCCATGAAAGGTCTCCTTGAAAGAAGATATCCCTCTCACCCGCCTTGCGGGAGGGGAAGGATTGACGAGGGGTCATTTCATCGTCAATCCGAACTCGACGGCGTCGCTCAACGCGCGCCACGAGGCTTCGATGATGTTCTCGCTGGCCCCGACCGTACTCCAGCGCCGGCCGTCGGATTGGGTGTCGATCAGCACCCGGACGACGGCGCCCGTGCCGCTGGTCGAATCCAGAATGCGCACCTTGTAATCCGTCAACTCGAAGCGGCGGATTTGCGGGTAGCGCGGCTGCAGCGCCTTGCGCAACGCGCCGTCGAGCGCGTTCACCGGGCCGTTGCCCTCCGCGGCGGTGTGCATGACCTCTTGGCCGACGCGGATCTTGACGTTCGCTTCCGCCATCAGCCCGCGCCCCTGGCGGTGTTCGACAAGGCAGAAGAAATCGATCAGTTCGAACGGCGGCTTGTAATCCGATTGATGGCGCTTGAGCATCATCGCCACCGAGGCGTCGGCGGTCTCGAAGGAAAATCCGCGGGCTTCCAGGTCCTTGATCTCCTTAAGCACTTTGGCGACTGCTTTCTCGTCCGCCTCGAGGTGGTATTCCTCCAGCTTTTGAAGCAGATTGCCCTTGCCGGAGAGTTCGCTGACGACCACCCGCATCTCGTTCCCGACCAGCGCCGGTTCGACGTGCTGGTAGGCCAGCGTGTTCCGGCGCATCCCTGATACGTGTATCCCGCCCTTGTGCGCGAAGGCGGATTTGCCGACGTAAGGCAGGTATTCGTCCGGCGATAGGTTGGCGATCTCCGCCACGAAATGGGCGGTTTCATACAGCCGTCTGAGTCGGCCCTTGGGCAGGCAGGGCCGGCCGAGTTTAAGTTCGATGTCGGGGATGATCGAGCACAGGTTGGCGTTGCCGCACCGTTCGCCGTAGCCGTTGATCGTCCCCTGGACGTGGGTCGCTCCCTGCCGGACGGCCAGGAGGGAATTGGCCACGCCGCATTCTCCGTCGTTGTGGGCGTGGATTCCCAACCGGCCCGGAACAGCCTGGCGCACGGCTTGGAATGCGGCCTCCAGCTCCCACGGCATCGCGCCCCCGTTCGTCTCGCACAGCACCAGGACGTCGGCTCCGCCCCGCCGGGCGGCTTGCAGAGTTTCCAGCGCGTAGGCGGGATCCGCCTTGTAGCCGTCGAAAAAATGTTCGGCGTCGAAAAACACCTGCTCGACCTGCGCCTTGAGGAAGGCGACGCTCTCCTCGATCATCCGCAGGTTGTTCTCTTTCGAGGTCCGCAGGACATCGGTGACGTGCAGGGACCAGGATTTGCCGACGACCGTGCAGACGGGCGCCTCGGCCCGGAGCATGGCCTGGATGTTTTCGTCGTTTCCCGGTTTGCTCCCAGCGCGGCAAGTCGATCCGAACGCCGCGATGCGGGCGGTCCGCCAGCGCAGCGCTTTGGCCTTGGCAAAGAATTCCATGTCTTTGGCGTTCGACCCCGGCCAGCCGCCTTCGATGTAGGCAACGCCCAGATCGTCAAGTTTGCGGGCGATTTTAAGCTTGTCGTCGCAGGAGAGCGAGATCCCCTCGCGTTGGGATCCGTCGCGGAGGGTCGTATCATAGATTTCGATCATGACGGCCTCGCTTTTCCCATTCCGCCGCAGGCGGGATCGTGCCGGATTTCGAAGTCCCGGATCTGCGGAAGAAAACCCGCCAGATAGTCCAATTCGTCCATTCCACGCACCAGGCAGGTTTTGGAGAACGCGTCGACTGTGAAGTCCGCTTGCACGCCCCCCGGCAAGAGGACCTTCTGATTTTCCAGATCGATGGTGACCGTCGCCGACGGGGCTTCCTCGACCAGGTCGACGAGGTTCCGGTGGATCGTTTCGTCCACCACGACCGGCAGGACGCCGTTCTTCAGCGCGTTGCTGCGGAAGATGTCGGCGAATGAGGTGCTGATGATCGCGCGGATTCCTCCGGCGCGGAGGGCCCACGGGGCGTGCTCGCGCGAGGATCCACAGCCGAAATTGTCCCCCGCCAGCAGGATGCTTGCTCCGCGGTATTCCGGCCGGTTGAGCGCAAACTCCGGATTCGGCCCACCCTCCGGCAGATAGCGCCAATTGGAAAACAACCCCTCCGCCAGCCCGTCCTTGTCGGTCACCTTGAGGTAACGCGCCGGGATGATCTGGTCGGTGTCGACGTCGTTGATCAGCAGCGGGATGAGGTTCGAGGTGATCGTGCGTATCGGTTCCACTAGGCACCTTCCTGGAGCAGCGCCCGCGGATCGGCGACGGCGCCTTTCACGGCGGCGGCCGCAGCGGTGATCGGGCTGGCGAGCATCGTCCGGCCGCCCTTGCCCTGGCGGCCTTCGAAATTGCGGTTGCTGGTGCTCACCGCGTACTGGCCAGGGGAAAGCTGGTCGCCGTTCATGGCAATGCACATGCTGCAGCCCGAGTGGCGCCATTCCGCCCCGGCCTCGCGGAAGACGCGGTCCAAGCCTTCCGCTTCCGCGTCACGGCGGACTCTCTCGGAGCCCGGAACGATCAGCGCCCGGACGCTAGGGGCGACGCGTCGTCCACGGAAAATTCCCGCCGCGGCGCGCAGGTCGGAAATCCGGCCGTTGGTGCACGATCCGATGAACACAACGTCGACCTTCTTTCCGATCATCGCATCGCCGGGCGTGAAGCGCATGTAGGCCAGCGCCTTTTCCAGCGCCGAGCGCTTGAGCGGATCCGTTTCGTCGGCCGGGTCCGGTATCCTGCCCGTGACGGGCATGCCCATCGCCGGATTCGTGCCGAAGGTGATCATCGGCTGCAGCGCCGCGGCATCGACCTCGATCGTGCGGTCGAACTCCGCATCCGGATCCGAGACCAGCCCCTGCCAGCACGCCAGGGCCGCATCCCAGGCCATGCCCCGCGGCGCGAATTCCCGGCCGGCGAGGTACTGGAAGGTGGTGTCGTCCGGCGCCACCAGCCCGGCCCGCGCGCCGCCCTCGATCGACATGTTGCACAGCGTCATGCGCGCTTCCATGTCGAGCCCGCGCACCGCCGGCCCGGCGTATTCAAAGACCTGACCGGTGCCGCCCCCCACCCCGATCTGCGCGATCAGGCCGAGGATCATGTCCTTGGCGGTCACTCCCTTCCCGAGCCGTCCGCGGAAATTCACCACTGTCCGTTGCGGACGGTTCTGCAGCAGGCATTGGGTGGCGAGCACCTGTTCCACCTCGCTCGTCCCGATTCCGAAGGCCAGGGCTCCGAACGCGCCGTGGGTCGCGGTGTGGCTGTCCCCGCAGACGATCGTCATCCCGGGCTGAGTCGCGCCCAGCTCCGGGCCGATGACATGGACGATGCCCCGTCCCGGGTCGTCCATCCGCATGCAGCGGATCCCGAACTCGCGGCAATTGGCTTCCAAACGCCGCAGCTGATTCACCGCCGCGTCGTCCGCGCCTTCCAGCGTGAGGCCGGTGGTCGGGATCGAGTGGTCCATCGTCGCCAGCGTCCGGTCCGGACGGTGGACCGTCCAACCGCGGGACCGGAGGTCCGCAAACGCCTGCGGCGAGGTCACTTCGTGGACCATATGCAGGTCGATGTAGAGAATCGGAGGGTGGCCGGGTTCCTCCCGCACAAGGTGGGTCTTCCAGATTTTATCGAACAGGGTTTTTGGTCCGCTCATGATTCCTTTTCCGATGTGTCTTTACGTCCGCCGTAGACCGCGAAATTCGTCCTCTGCCAATGGCAGCCCACGTCCACGAAGCCCGCCCGGCGCATCCATTCCAGTTGTTCTTCGACGCCGGCCGGAATATCCTCTGCGTAGTAGCGTTCCATCATGGCCGCGTCGTCCTCGCCGTTCGAGCGCACGTACTCGCGCCACAACCGGATGTAGATTTCCTCCAGGCGTTTCGTCGTCCCGCGGATCACGTCGCGGTTGAGGAACATACCTCCGGGATTGAGGGCGAGGTAGGTTTTCCGGAACAACGCCTGCTTCTTCGGATTCGACAGATGGTGGATCGAAAGCCCCGAGAGGACCAGGTCGTAGCCGATACCGAACTCATCCTTGGAAAAATCGCCCTTTCGGAAGGCGGTCCGGCCGGCGAATTTGCTCAGCCGCTCACGGGCGGCTCCGATCATCTTGTCGGAGAGATCGAAGACGGTCACCTCAGCCAGCGGGTATTTGCGCAGGATACCCTCCGCCAGCACGCCGGTTCCCGCGCCGAGATCCAGACCGCGGATCCGGGCCGTTTTTTCGAAAGGGAGCAGATCCATCATCATCGCGTGTTGTTCCCTGTAGAACGGGACAAACCGGATGATGTGGTTGTCGTAGTCCGACGCGTCTTTGTCGAAATGTTCCTTCACCCGCTGCAGATTCACGCCGTCCCGATCCGGCTTTCCGCCGCGGCCTCCGGAACCCTTCCGGAGGCGACGAGGAGTTTGTTGAGCGCGCTCAGGTAGGCTTTGGCGCTGGCGACGATGATGTCGGTGTCGGCGCCGTGCCCGCCGAAGGATCGGGACCGCCTCCGGCCGTTCTGGGCCATCTCGCGGGTTGGGAGAGTTTCATCCCTCGATTCCAGGCGCACGGTCACCTCTCCGATGGCATCGATCCCTTCGGTGATGGCGCGGATCGAGAATTCCTCCAGCGAGTTGGGCGCCTGCACGATCCCATCAATTGCCTTGTAGGCCGCATCCACCGGCCCGGTGCCGATCGCCGCCTGGACCTGGAGGGCGCCGTCGGGGCCGCGCAGGCGGACCGTGGCGGTGGGCATGCCCATCGTTCCGCAAGCCACCTGCAGGCCTTCGAGGGCGAAGATTTCCTTCGGCTGGTAGATCTGGTCCGCCACCAGCGCTTCCAGGTCGGCGTCGGCGATGGTTTTTTTCTTATCCGCCAGTTCCTTGAACCGCTCGAACGCCCGGTCCAACTCCTCGGCCGAAAGCTCGTGTCCCAACTCGCTCAGCCGCGCGCGCAGCGCGTGCCGCCCGGAGTGCTTCCCCAGGACCAGGTTGGATTGCGTCAAGCCGATCATTTCCGGGCGCATGATCTCGTAGGTGGTGTGATGCTTGAGCATCCCGTCCTGGTGGATCCCCGCTTCGTGGGCGAAGGCGTTGGCCCCGACGATCGCCTTGTTGGGCTGAACCGGGATTCCGGTATAGGTCGAGACCATATGCGACACCCGCGCGATCTGGGTGGTGTCGATTCCGGTGGTCAGATGGAACAGGTTGCGGCGGGTGTGCAAGGCCATCACCACTTCCTCGATTGAGGCGTTGCCGGCCCGTTCGCCGATGCCGTTGATCGTCCCCTCCACCTGGCGCGCGCCGGCGCGCAGCCCGGCCAAGGTGTTGGCGGTGGCCATGCCCAGGTCGTTGTGGCAATGCAGCGAGACGACCGCCTTCTCGATGCCTTTGGTGTTTTTGATGATCCCCGCGATCAGCGCTCCGAATTCCTCGGGCGTGGTGTAGCCGACCGTGTCGGGGATGTTCAACGTGGTTGCACCGCATTCGATGGCCAGCGCGAGAACCTTGTAGAGGAACTCCGGATCGCTGCGACCGGCGTCCTCGGGCGAGAACTCCACGTCCCGGCACAGCGAGCGGGCGTAGGTGACCATCTCGCGGATCCGCTCGACGACTTGCTCGGGGGCCATCTTCAGCTTGTATTCCATATGAATCGGCGAGGTGGCCAGGAAGGTATGGATCCGCGGCCGGGCGGCGTGCCGGACCGCTTCCCAGGCGGCGTCGATGTCGGATTTGGTCGCACGGGCCAGGCCGCAGATGATCGGCGGCGGACGGTGGGTGGATGCCGTTTCCGAGCCGCCATCCTCGGTCCGCGAGGCGGGGCTGTTCCCGATCTCGATCGCTATCCGCCGGACGGCTTCCAGATCGTCCGGAGACGCCGCCGGAAATCCGGCTTCGATGATGTCGATCCCCAACCTGGCAAGCGCCCGGGCAATCTCCACCTTCTCGCCGGAGGTCAGGCTCGCTCCGGGCGACTGCTCGCCGTCGCGCAAGGTTGTGTCGAAAATCCGCACGTAGTTGTCCATGGCGTCCTCCTTGTTTCGGAAAATCGCACCGCCCCCCTCCTCCTCCCTTGCCCTCCCCCATTTGCGCAGCAAATGGGGGAGGGCTGGGTGGGGGTCACTTCTTCCAATTCTCCGGCCGCAACGAGCGCACCGCCGCGCCCGCGCGCCACATCTCGGAATCACGCATCGTCTTGAGCTCCTTCTCCAGCTTCTGGCGGTAATCTGCGGCGCTGTTGGCCTCGATCACGATCCGGGTCTGCTCGCCCGAAACGACGCTTTCGTACAGCCAGTCGAAGACCGGTTCGACCGCCTTGCGGAATTGGTGGCGCCAATCCAGCGCGCCGCGCTGGGCGGTGGTCGAGCAGTTGGCGTACATCCAATCCATGCCGTTTTTATCAACCAATCGGATCAGGCTTTGGGTGAGCTCCTCGACCGTCTCGTTGAAGGCTTCCGAGGGCGAATGGCCGTGCTTGCGCAGCAGGTTGTATTGCGCCTCCATGATCCCCGCCAGCGCCCCCATCAGCACCCCGCGTTCTCCGGTCAGGTCGGAGTGGACTTCGTTTTCGAACGTGGTCGGGAACAGGTAGCCGGATCCGATCGCGATGCCGAGCGCGAGGGTGCGTTCCTGCGCGCGCCCGGTGGCGTCTTGGAAGACGGCATACGAGCTGTTGATCCCCGAGCCGGCCAGGAAGTTGGTGCGGACGCTGGCGCCGGATCCCTTCGGCGCGACCATGATCACGTCCACCTCCGCCGGCGGCACCACGCCGGTCTGGTCCTTGTAGACGATCGAGAAGCCGTGCGAGAAATACAGCGCGTCGCCCGGTTTCAGCTTCGCTTTAACCTTCGGCCAGAGGATTTTTTGGGCCGCGTCCGAGACCAGGTACTGGATGATCGTTCCGCGCCGGACGGCTTCCTCGATCGGGAAGAGGTCCTTTCCGGGAACCCAGCCGTCCTTGACGGCCTTATCCCAGTAGAACTTGTCTTCCTTGGCCTGTCCGATGATGACGCGGATGCCGTTGTCCTTCATATTCATCGCTTGGGCTGGGCCCTGGACGCCGTATCCGAGGACGGCGACCGTCTCGTTTTGGAGCACCTTGCGCGCTTTTTCAAGCGGGAATTCCTCGCGCATGACGACCGTCTCGACGACGTCGCCGAACTTGATCTTGGCCATGGTGACCTCTCCTTTTCGATGGATGCCCCCCCCGCCGGAGCGAAGGAGGGATGGAATTGCGTTCCCACGGCCGCTAGGCGGCTCTGGTTTCCACGCCGGGCGTGTGCCGCACGCCGGTTGCGCCGCCGCGCAGCATCGCCACCTGTCCGGCGCGGACCATCTCCAGAATGCCGAACGGCCGCAGCAGTTCGTTCAAGCTCTCGATTTTGTCCTCGGTTCCGGTGATCTCCATGATCAGGCTTTCAGGCGCCACGTCGACCACCCGCGCTCGGAAGATATCCGCCAGGGCGGTGATCTCAGCCCGCTGGCTGGGCTGGGCTTTGACCTTGATCAGCGCCAGATCGCGGGCGATCGCCGGCTGGCCGGTAACGTCCTGGACGTCGATGATATTGATCAGTTTGACCAGGTTGGCTTCGATCCGGGCGGTTTCTTCCGGCAAAGCTTCCACGACGATCGTCATCCGCGAGATTTCCGGATTCTCGGTCCGCCCCACTGCCAGGCTTTCGATGTTGTAATTCCTACGGCGAAACAACGACGCCACCCGGTTCAGCACACCGGGGCGGTTGTCGACCAGTGCGATCAGTGTATGCTGCATGGCAACCTCCCTATTTCCTTTCTTCCGGCGCTGGACGGCGGATCATTTGGTGCAGGTCCGCCCCGGTCGGGACCATCGGATATACGGCTTCTTCCTGCTGGACGTGGAAATCGAGCAGGACGGGGCCGGGAGTCTTGCGGGCAAATTCGACGGCGGCGGGCACCTCTCCCGGCTTCTCTATCCGCCGGTATCCCGCGCCGTGGGCTTCGGCGATCTTTCCGAAATCCGGATTCCTGAGCTGGACCGCCGAATAGCGCTTCTCAAAGAAGAATTCCTGCCATTGGCGGACCATGCCCAGGAAATGGTTGTTCATCAGTGCGATTTTGATTTCAATTCCTTCCTTGACCGCCGTGATCAGATCCATTTGGGTCATTTGGAATCCGCCGTCGCCGACGATCGCCCACACCTCGCGCTCGGGCTTGGCGACCTTGGCTCCGATCGCGGCCGGCAGGCCGAACCCCATGCTTCCGGCTCCGCCGGAAGTGATGAAGCTGTAGGGTTTCTCCGGCTGGTAATACTGCGCCGCCCACATTTGGTGCTGACCCACGTCGGTAACCACCAGGGCTTCCCCTTTGGTCACTCTCCAGATGTCATTGATGATCTGTGGAACGTTCAAATATCCGTTGTTGGGCTGTGCCACAATGTCGTGGTCGTCGGTCTCCTTCCGCCACTGATTGATCTGCGCCAGCCAGTCGTCATGGCGGGCGTTAGCCACCATCGGATTGAGGTCTTTCAGCACCATTTTGACATCCCCCACCAGCGAGACATCTGACTTCACGATTTTGTTTATCTCCGCCGGATCGATGTCGACATGGATCTTGGCCGCGCCCGGGGCGTAGGTTTTCAGGTTTCCGGTCACCCGGTCGTCGAAGCGCATCCCCAGCGCAAGGATCAGATCGGCATTCTGGATCGACTGGTTGCAGTAGGCTTCCCCATGCATGCCCATCATCCCCAACGACAGCGGATGGGAGGAAGGGATTGAGCCCAAGCTGAGGAGAGTCATCGCCACCGGCATGTTGGTCCGTTCGGCGAATTCCTGCACTTCTTTTCCCGCTCCGGAGATTTCCACGCCGTGGCCGGCGAAGATGATCGGCCGTTTGGATTTGCGGATCAACTCCGCCGCCTTTTCGAGTTTTTCGGGCGCGGCGTGTTCCGGGGGATGGTACCCAAGAAGTCGAATTTCCGGCGGATCGAACTTGTCGGTCTTGGCGACCTGGGCATCCTTGCAGAAGTCGATCAACACCGGCCCCGGCCGGCCGCTGCGGGCGATGTAGAACGCCTCGCGAACCGTCTGCGCCACCTGGTCCGGCGAGGTGATCAGGAAGTTATGCTTGGTGATCGGCAGGCTGATGCCGGTCATGTCTGTTTCCTGGAAGGCATCCGAACCGAGCAGGTTGCTGGCCACCTGACCGGTGATGAACACCACCGGCGAGGAATCCATGAAGGCAACTTGAATGCCGGTGACCAGGTTGGTCGCTCCTGGGCCGGAAGTGGCGATCGCCACCCCGACCTTGCGCGAAGCGCGCGCGTACCCGTCGGCCATCATCGCCGCGCACTCTTCATGCCGGGCGAGGATGAATTTCAATTTCGGATAATTCAACATTGCATCGAACGCGGGAATAACCGCCCCGCCGGGGATGCCGAACAGCACATCCACGCCCTCGCGGATCAGGGATTCCCATAACACTTCGGCGCCTGATTTTTTCATCTCTTTATCTCCTTCGTGCCCCCTCTTATCCTCCCCCGTTTGCTTTGCACACGGGGGAGGATGGGAGGGGGTCATTCCTTCAGAACCGCGCCCTTGTTGGCGCTGGCGACGAACCTGGAGTACCGCCTCAGCCAGCGGCTGGTGGCGCGGGATTCGAACGGCGGCAGCGCGGCGATCCGACCGCGAATCTCCTCGTCGCTGAGGCGGACGTTCATCGTCCGCCGGTCGACGTCGATCTCGATCACGTCACCCTGCTTGAGCGCCGCGATCGGCCCGCCGGCGGCGGCTTCCGGGGAGACATGGCCGATACAGGCGCCGCGGGTCCCGCCGGAGAACCGCCCGTCGGTGATCAGCGCGACGCTTTCGCCCAAACCCATCCCCATGATGGCCGAGGTGGGCGAGAGCATCTCCTGCATTCCGGGTCCGCCGCGCGGCCCTTCGTAGCGGATGACCACCACCTCCCCGGCCCGAACCTCCCCGGCAAGAATGCCGGTAAGTGCCTCCTCCTGGCTTTCGTAGATGCGGGCCGGACCGACGTGCTTGCGCATTGCGTCGGTCACCCCCGCGGTTTTTATCACGGCTCCGTCCGGCGCCAGGTTGCCGAACAGGATCGCCAATCCCCCCCTTTGCGAATGCGGATTCTCCACCGGGCGGATCACTTCCGGCTTCCTGATGCCGGCCTTCTTGATGTTCTCGCGAAGGGTTTTTCCCGTCACGGTAGGCCGGTCCAGGTGCAGGAGCGATTCATCCTTGCGGGATAATTCGCGCAGGATCGCAGGAATCCCACCGGCTTTGTGAAGATCCTCGATGTGCCACGGCCCGGACGGGCTGATTTTCGTCAGATGCGGTACCTTTTCCGCAAGTTGATTGATGCGCTCCAGGGGATACTCGATGCCCGCCTCGTCGCAAAAAGCCAGCGTGTGCAGGACGGTGTTGGTGCTGCCGCCCATGGCAATATCCAGCGCAAAGGCGTCGTCGATTGTCTCGGCTGTCACCATGTCCCGCGGACGAACGTCAGCTTTTACGAGCTTCATGATGAGCGCCCCGGCCTTCTCTGCCAGCGCGTTGCGCTCGGCGGTTTTTGCCACCGCCGTTCCGTTATAGGGAAGCGCAAGCCCTAGGACTTCCAGCAGGCAGTTCATCGAATTGGCGGTAAACAGGCCGGAGCAGGAACCGCAGGACGGGCAGGCGTAGCGCTCAAGTTCTTTCAGCCGCTTTTCTCCGATCTTCCCGGCCTTATACGCACCGACACCTTCGAACACCGATATCAGATCCAGCACTTCCCCGGCAGGGGTCTTCCCGGCGCGCATCGGGCCGCCGGTGACGAAGATGGCGGGAATGTTGACCCGCAGAGCGGCCATCACCATGCCCGGGACGATCTTGTCGCAATTGGGGATGCACACCATGCCGTCAAAGGCGTGCGCTTCGAGCATCGTTTCCACGCAATCCGCGATCAACTCGCGCGAGGCCAAGCTGTATTTCATGCCTGCGTGGCCCATTGCAATCCCGTCTCCAACTCCGATGGTGTTGAATTCGAACGGCACGCCTCCCGCGGCGCGGACCGCTTCCTTCACCCGCCGGCCGAACGATTGCAGGTGCACGTGTCCTGGTACGATATCAGTATAGGAATTGGCGACGGCGATGAACGGTTTGCCGAAGTCCTTTTCCTCCACACCGATCGCCCGCAGCAAGGAACGGTGCGGAGCTTTTTCGAACCCTTTCTTGATGATGTCGGATCTCATGGCCTCTCCTTCCCCCCTCCTCTCTCCTCCTCCATGTGCGAAGCAAATGGGAAAGGAGAGGTGGGGGTAAAAAAATGGGCTGCCTTGCTTGGCAGCCCTGGTTCGCTTTGCTCCTCGTTTGTCGCGTCCTGACCGATTACGCTCTCTCTCCGAGGGCTGCCCATGCGCAAGTATGGCTCTCGATAATAACGAGAACCAGGACCGCAATAACGACAACCAGGAGAGAAATGTGGATCATAGTCTTTTTCCGTCTGACATTTTACCCTGTTATTTTTCCCCTGTCTATTAGCATCCTTCATATTTTTTACCCAAATTTATTGTACAATATGCACAAATGGGTTAATAAAACCCGATAATATTTAGAGCGTATTTGTCCGAATAGGTTTGCGGACTATGTCAATCACTATTCCGGTGTCCCTGACCACAATCCTTGAACCGCTTCCAAGCGATGACTATGAGTGGATTTGCGGAGGAGAAAAATCCGCGGCCACTTCGATTTCCTGGGTTGTCTGCAACAATTCCGAAATCCGGGATGGCGATTTGCTGCTCTTGGATGTGTCGGAAGCGCTGCAGATACGGGAAGAGGATTCGCAAGCGGGGAGGCCATCGGCGGTGGGTCTCATCGGGCCCGGGGATATCGATCCCTCCGCATGGCCGGGCAAGCCCGTCTTTCGCATTTTCACCAAGGCGGCATCGCGATCGGAGCGCGGAGCAGAACTCCGTGCGGTTCATCAAACCTTTCTCAAAGCCCTCCTGACTCAAAAGTCGCTTCTGTTGGAACGCGGCGCCGCCATCCAGACCCGGCTGACCCAGATCGCCGCCTGCGGAGAAGGACTCGCCGGCCTGGCGGCGGCAATGCGGGAAATGACCCAGCATGGAATGTTGGTCCAAGATAAGCGTCTTGCGCCGCTGGCTTCCAGTCCGAGTGCGGATCTGCGGATGGTTTGGGATGACCTGCTTGTCCAGCTGGCGGATTTTTCCGCGCTGCCCGAAACCCTGCGGGACCGGCGCCAAGCCGGCCAAGCCCCGTCGGCGATCCTCGATTCGATGCCGGGCGGATTGGAACGGGTGATCGTCCCGATCGTGGTCGGCGACGTGGCCCGCGGATACCTCTCCGCGGTCGGCGCGGTGGGCGAATTGGATCCTACCGACCGGCTGGTTGCCGAACAAGGCGCGCTGGTCTGCGCGATCGAGATGGCCAGGGCCAAAGCGGTGCGCGAGACAGAGAAGCGACTGCATGGAGATCTGCTGTCCGCCCTCCTGCACCGCAACCTCTCCGCCCGCGACGCCCACCTTTGGGCTCAGAACTTAGGCTTGGACCTTGGACAACAGCACACCGCGATGCGCCTGGCGTGGGAGGGTTCCGCTCCGACCCTTCGCCGTCTGGAAACCCTGGTCAACGGCGAAATCTCCCGCTCCGGACGGCCGGTGATCGTATCCTCTCTTAGCGGCGAAGTGATTTGCTTCTGCGAATCCCCGCGCCAATCCGGACGGCCGTCCGCGGCGATCGCCCTGGCCCAGACGGTCATCGACCTGGCGGCGAAGGAGCATCCGGAAGCGGTCATCCGCTGCGGGATTGGAACCCCCGCCGCGGAACTCGGCTCCTGGCAGCTGTCCTTCCGCCAAGCGGGCCAGGCGCTAGATATGGCCCGCCGCCTGGGGGAGCGCAAGCCGCTGTACTACATGGACCTTACGGTGTACCGCCTCCTGTTGCAGTTCGAAGACCATCCCGAACTAAACGCGTTTCTCCAGGAGACGCTCGGTCCGGTGATGAACCATGAAAATGCGGACGAATTTCTTACCTCGCTGGAGGAGTTCTTCAAACACAACGGCAACCTTTCACAGACCGCCGAGGCGCTCTTCATCCACCGCAATACCCTGACCTACCGCCTCGAGCGTCTGGCGGGCGTCGCGCAATTGGATCTTGAGAACCCCGAAACCCGGCTTGCGGTCCAATTGGCGCTGAGTATCCGTCGGATGCTGAAGGCGGCCTAAGGGATGGATCCAGGAAATCCGCCCATGCCCTTTGGACCCTCTTCAAAGCCTGATCGGCCGGATAACAAACAGGAAATCAGGTTGAGCGGCTTGGCGTGAGCCGGGCATCCGGTTAGGGGCGGATTTGGCGTCCGTCGCAAGCGCGGGTAAAAAAAATTCGGCGTTGCGCTTTCCAGGTTGTCCGTCCGCCATCCGCCGGTCCGCCGAGCATATAATACTAGTACCCGCAATCGTGTTTGCCGGTCAGGCGGCCGGATTTACGGGCGTTGATTGATTTCCAGTCCTTTCCGCTTAACCCGGCCCAAGGAGGGAGGATCCGCTTGGAGGTTCAAACCGTTCAGACAAGAAAGGATTTGGCGGAGTTCATCGCACTGCCGTACCGCCTGTACCGCCGCGATCCCATTTGGGTTCCCCCGCTTCGCAGGGAACAATGGAATCAATTCGATCCGAAACGCAACCCGATGTTGAAACACTGCGAAT
The DNA here is from genome assembly GCA_016928575.1 of Anaerolineales bacterium. NCBI lineage: Bacteria > Bacillati > Chloroflexota > Anaerolineae > Anaerolineales > Anaerolineales bacterium. Next base: position 27,312 of record JAFGKK010000016.1, on the reverse strand, counting down.
ACGCGCTGTTCCTCCTGCGCGACGGCATCCGGACCGTCGGCCGCATCTCCGCCTTTGTGGACCGGTTGGCCGTGCGGTCGTGGAAAGAACCGATCGGATTATTCGGGGCGTTCGAATGCTCGGGCGATTTTCCCGCGGCAGAAATGCTGCTTTCGGCCGCGCAACGGTGGCTCGCCGAACGCGGGATGAAGGCCATGCGCGGCCCCTGGTCATTTGCTTCTCAGGAATGGGGATTAGTCGTTGAAGGCTTCCTCCCTTCTCCGGTTGTCATGGCCCCCTACAACCCTCCTCAATACAACGAGTTCCTGACCCAATTTGGCCTTTCCAAAATAAAAGATCTCCTCGTGTTCTACGTGGATTCAAAAGAAGGATATCAGATACCTAAAAAATACATTAGTCTAACTACAAGCCTTAAAAATAGGCTGAAAGTAAATGTGAGAACCTTGGATATGCGAAACCTGGAGAAGGAAGTCTCTATTTTTGTGAATTTGGCCAACCGATCCATAGCGGACAATTGGGGGTTCTACCCGGTTACGGAGGAAGAGGGCAAGGCCATCGCCAAGGACCTTAAGTCGGTGGTTGACCCGAAGCTTCTGCTGTTCGCCGAAGATGCGCACGGTAAAGCTATCGGCTTCATGATGGCCCTGCCGGACGTGAACACTCTGCTGAAAGGCCTGAACGGCCGGTTATTCCCGTTTGGGTGGATTAAACTGCTCGTCGGTCTTCCGCGCATCCGGCAGTTCCGCATCTGGGCTTTGGGGGTCGTGCCGGAGTACCAAGGAAAAGCCGTCGACGCCCTGATGTACAGAAAGCTCTACGAAATCCTGGCCCACCGGGACGTGCGCTTGGAGCTCAACTACATCCTGGAGGACAATTACCCGATGCTCAACGCCGTGGTCAACCTCGGCGCGAAAAGCCTGCGGCGTTACCGGGTGTATCAGAAATCCATCGCCTGACTCCGTCCGGAAAGGAATCGTCATGACCGAGGCTGATCCTCCGCCCCTGCAGAACGCCGCGCTGTGCCAAATCGGATTCGTCGCCCGGGACGGCGCCGCGACCGCCCGGAAACTGGCCCGACTCACCGGCCTGCCCCTGCCGGATCCGATCGTCACCGACGGATTCGACAAAGCCCGAACCGAGTATCGCGGCCAACCCACTCCGGCGACCGCCAAGCTGTATTTCTTCGACTTCGGGCAACTCGCCGTCGAAATCATCGAACCGGTCGGCGGGCCGAGCACTTGGCGTGAATTTCTCGACCGCCGCGGCGACGGCGTCCACCACATCGCCTTCCGCGTCGAAAACACCGGCCGGACCGCGGCCGCCCTCTCCGCACTCGGGATGCCTTCCATCCAGAAGGGCGTGTTCGAAGGGGGCAGCTACGATTACATCGATGCGGAAAAATATATCGGTACGATCCTGGAGTTGCTGGATTCTACAAATTCCGTATGAGTGGATCCCGTTCGGACCGCATTCGCGTTATCTGCCTCGGAAACCCCGCCCGGCCATGATGGGTCTTCCCCGGAAGGGGTTTCCGTACGGCGTCGCGCCTTGGCGGCATTGGTTCGACAATCACGCAGCCGGAGCATTGTGGACCGCCAGCGCTTCGGCAAACAGCGATTCATACTCCTCGACGTTCGCGCACGACACCAGCCTTGTTCGCAGTTTCCCGACGCTTTCCAAGTGGTGCACATACCGCACCGCGTGCTTTCGGAAGATGAGACATCCGAACCTCGGTCCGTACAGGTCGACCATCATTCCCAAGTGGCGCCGCGCCATGGCGATGCTCTCTGGAAGGGCCACGCTTTCCTTTTCCCGGCGCGCGAAGATCCACGGATGGCCGATCGCCGCGCGGCCGATCATCACCCCGTCGCATCCTGTTTCCCGCTTCATCGCCTCGATGTCGGCGACGGTGTGCACGTTTCCGTTTCCCAGCACCGGGATCCGGGCCCGACATTTGATTTCCGCGATCGCCAGCCGGTCGACCGGTCCGGAAAGCGCCTGCTCCTTGGTTCGACCGTGCACGGCCAGCAGAGCACAGCCGTTTTCTTCCAGGGCTTTGGCCACCTCCAGGTAGTTGCGGCTCCTTTCGTCCCAGCCCAGGCGCATCTTGGCGCTGACTGGGATTCGCAGAGCGGCGGAGAGGGATGCGAACAGCCGGCCGATCCGCATCGGGTCCTTAAGCATCCCGGCCCCCGCCCCGCGCTCTGCGATCTTTCGGATGGAGCATCCGAGGTTGATGTCGATCAGATCCGGCTCCAGGTCCTGCAACCGGCGCGCGGCCTCCACCAGCCGCCCTTCTGTGTGTCCGTAAATTTGGATCGCCACCGGCCGTTCCGCCTCGGCAAACCGCAGTTTCAACCTGACCGCGCTCTCCGCCTTGGCATGGGCGATCTCGTCGACGTTGACGAACTCGGTGTATACCATCGCCGAACCGAGGCCGCGGCAGATCTCGCGGAACGGCTGATCGGTGAATCCGTCCATGGGCGCCAGAATCAGGTCGCCGCGGACGGGTATGGACCGGATGAAAAAAAGGGGGGAAGCGGAATCGGCCACGATCCTAGCGGCGGATATGGCGGTCGATGGCAAGCAGATCGCACAGGATCGCGTAGGCGGTTTCCAGGCGGCCGGCGCCCGGCCCGATCAGGGTCACGTCGCCGAGCAGGCGGGTGGCGAAGGTGATTGCGTTGGCCGCGCCGTGGACGGACGCCAGCGGATGCGTGTGCGGCAATCGCTGCGGCCGGACGCTGGCCCGCACGCCGTCGCCGGTCCGGTCTACCCGGGCGACCAGCTTCCACACTTCGCCCGCGTCCTTCGCCGCCGCGACGTCCTTCTTGGTCAGGCGGGTGATCCCCTCGCGCTCGACATCCTCCATCCCGATCTCCGCCCCCATCAGAACGTTGGCCAGGATCACAAGCTTTCCGGCCGCATCGTACCCCTCCACGTCGCCGGTTGGATCGGCTTCGGCGTATCCCTGGTCCTGCGCCTCCTCGATCGCGGCGGAGTATGGCTTGCCCTCCTGCATCTGGGTCAGGATGTAGTTGGTGGTTCCATTGATGACGCCCTGAATGCTTTCGACCCTGGCGCCGGAGAGCAGTTCCGATCCCAGCCGCAGGGCGGGCGATCCGCTCATCACCGTACCCTCGAGCCCCAGTTCCACTCCGTGATCGGCGGCCAGCTTAGCCAGCGCCCGGTATTGCAGCGCCACCGGGCCCTTGTTGGTGGTGATCGCGTGTTTCCCGGTTTCGAAGGCGGCGCGGATGTGGCTGATGGCCGGCTCTCCGGTCGTAAGGTCGGTCGGGCTGAGCTCGACGACGACGTTGGTCTCCGTCCCCCGGATGGTTCGGTCGGAATCCCAGCCGCGATGCAGGGCGTCCACCCGGCGCAGGGATTTTTCCAGCCTAACGGCATCCAGCAGGGTTTGCGGCGCCAATCCGGCCGGATGGTACACGCTGCCCAGGCGGATGTCGCTTACGGCGGTGATCCGCACGTTCACTCCGAATTGCTGCCGCAGCAGGTCACCCTGCTCGTTCAGGATCTGCGCCAAGCCCTGGCCGACGTTGCCAAAGCCGATGATCGCAAGGCGGTAGGTCCGCATGGAAAACCTTCCGAGGAGACGGGTGGGGCCATTGTAACGCATAGGAGCGGGGCCGCGAAGCCGCCCGGCGCGCGAAGGCCCTGCGGGAATTTTTTCTCACCCGTTTCGCCGGTAAGGCCAGGAACAAGGCCGCCCCTTTTCCAAATTCCCCCGCCGTGATAGATTCCCCCCTCGGTTATTCCCAGGAGAAAACCGCATGATTGGCACCATCGCGCGCCTGGACAAGGTAACCCATTCCTACGGCGCGCAGAACATTCTGGATTCACTCAGCTGGGAGATATACCACGACGCCAGGATCGGTCTGATCGGCCCGAATGCCGCCGGCAAATCCACCCTCCTGCGCATGTTAGCCCGTGAATTGGATCCGGATTCCGGCGCGGTCCATCTCGCCCGCGGCATCCGCGTCGGGTACCTCCATCAGGAGGTCAATTTCGATCTCGACCGCTCGGTCCTCGCCGAGACCCGGGATTCCTCCCCCACCCTGGCCGCCTTGGAACAGGAGATGGAACGGACCGCCGCCCGGATGGGGGATCCGGACGTATTCGGCGATGCGAAGAAGCTGGAACGCTTCGCCACCCGCCACGAGCAGCTGCTGGAGGAGTATTCCCAGAAGGGCGGACTGAATTTCGAAGGCCGGGTCCGATCCACGCTGCGCGGGCTAGGATTCTCGGAAGCGGATTTCGACCTCCCTTTGCGGGCGCTTTCCGGCGGACAGAAAAAATTGGTCGGCCTGGCCAAACTGCTCCTGGAACAGCCGGACCTTCTGCTGCTCGACGAGCCGGACAACCACCTCGACCTGCAGGGCAAGCGCTTCTTGGAGGCGCTGATCGCCGACTACCCCGGGGCCGTCCTGATCGTTTCGCACGACCGTTACCTGCTGGACATCGTCGCCGATGAGATCGCCGAACTTGAGGACGCCCGGCTGACCCGCTTCCCCGGCAATTATTCCGAATACGCGTTTGAGAAGCGGCGCAAGCGCCTTATGCAGGAGCAGCAGTTTAAAACCCAACAGCGTGAAATCCGCCGGATGGAGTTCGCCATTCAGCGCCTGATGGGTTGGGGCGCCGGCCAGAACGAAAAACTGGTCAAGCGCGGACGGTCGATGCAGAAGCGCCTCGATAAGCTCGAGCGGATCCAGAAACCCGCCGGCGATCGGAAGACCGTCGGGCTGAACTTTTCCGCCTCGAGCCGCGGATCCAACCGCACGCTGGAGATCCGCCGGGCAAGCAAAACCTTCGACGGCAAAGAGATCCTGCGCGGCGTCGCTTTCACAATCTGGAACGGCGAGCGGGTCGGCCTCATCGGCCCCAACGGATCCGGGAAAACCGTTCTGCTGCGCTGCGTCATGGGCGAAGAGAAGCTGTCGGAGGGAGAGATCGTCATCGGACCCTCGAACACGCTGGGGTACTACGATCAGGAGCATCAGACCCTCGGATTCGAAAACACCCTGGCCGAAGAACTCACCCGGCGCGCGGCGCTGACCAACCGCGAACTGTACGGGTTGATGGGACGCTTCCTCTTCGACGCGGACGACGCCGGCAAGAAGGTCCGCGACCTCTCCGGCGGCGAAAAGGCGCGCGTGCAAATGGCCCGCCTGATGCTGCAAGGCGCCAATTTCCTGCTCCTTGACGAACCGACCAACCACCTGGATATTGCCTCGGCCGAGCAGTTGGAAGAGGCGCTTGAAGAATTCGATGGGACCCTGCTGGTGGTCTCCCACGACCGCTATTTCCTGGATAATGCTGTGAACCGGATCTTCGAACTGGAAGACGGCCGGATCCGCCAATACGACGGCAACTACACCGCATACCTCGGGCAAAAAGCGGAGCTCTCTTCAAAAAACACTCTCCCCCGTTGACGGCATTTTGGTAATCGGTCGAGTAGCACTCCACGCCGCGGTCTGAAGACTGTTCTTCCGGCGGTTTCTATCAGCCGCGGCAAGCAATTATGGCGGCACAACCAGCTTCAAACCCCTTTTTTAGGCTTGGAATCATCGGCCTCCACGGCGGTCCCGCCAAATGGAGAAGGAAGCCCGGCCTCGCAGCCGGCACGCAGCCCCCGTAATCTCACGGGATTCCTCCCTCTGGCACGCAATTTGCACAAGGATTCTTCCAGAAGAATCATTTTGGGAGGCGAACATGGTCGTCCAATACATCACCCAACCGGATCTGCAGATCGGCATCATCCTGATCCTCCTCGGTTCAGGCCTGATTTGCCTGCTGGCCGGGATTTTGATCCTTATCGGCCGCAGTTTCACCCGCGAAATGCGGACTCTGGCGGGCACGTCCACGGAATTGAGCAAACGGGCCCTCAACCACGACATGACGTCGCTGGCCGAGAGCATCACCGAGATCTTGGCTCAGGTGAACCAGTTGATGAAAACCGCCGCCGGCGTGGGCGCCTTTCTGATTTTGATCGGCGTCGGTTTGATGGCCGGCGCGTATTGGCTCACGTCCGGAGTTCTCTAAACCGCCGCTCCGCAAGCGCCCCGCCGCGAGGTAGCCGATGCTCTCCGACAACCAGGTCTTCCAATCACTCGAAACCGCCCTGCCCAGCGAGGTCCGTCCCGGGATCATCCGTCGAATCCGTCGGGTTGCGGCGCTGTGGTCCGTCCTGCACGATGAGGGCTTCCTGAAAAAAGCCGTTTCTTTCGCCGGATCGGATTCTCTCCGGTGGCGGCCCGGTTGGCTGGGTCTGCTGTCGGCATCGGAAACCGAGTACCTCCGCGCCCGTTTCGCCACAGGCGGGGCGTCCACGGTGCAGGTTCCGGATTCCAGCCTGGACCGGGGGGAGACCGCCTTTCAGGAGCTGCGCGGCGGAACGGATCCGGCGCTGGATCAGGCCGCCCTCGCGGCGCTGGCAGCAACCGGGCATCTCGACAATCCTGCAGCCATGGAAGGCTGGTCGGACGCCCCGGTCCTATTTTGGATCTGCCTCTATTCGATCGCGGCCGATACCGCGAAGGTCATCGAGCGCCTGGCGGAGTTGCTGCCCGAGTCCGCCCCGCGGCTGGTTGAGACCGTCCTTGCGAACGAGTCTTTGGAGCAAGCGGCGGAAATCCTCGAACGCTGCCTTCCGGCCGTCGGCCTCTCCTCCGCCACGGCGATTTGCGAAGGCGCGGCCGCGTCGGGCGAGCCGGAATTGGCCCGGCGTTTGGGGACCACGGCCGCCGCCAAATCGCAAGTCTTCTCGGAAGCCACCATTAACCCCGGGCAACGAATCCTCCGCGCGCGGATGCTTCGCTTGGCGGGCGAGCCGGCGGCGGCGCTTCCCGAAGCGGACGCCGCCCGGCGGGACGCCAAGCGGATGCTGATGGATACCCTGATGGAATCGGCCCGCGCCGCCGAGGAGGAGGGCAACTTCACCACCGCCCTTTCCTTCTGGCAGGAAGCGGGCGCACTCGACCCGGGCGCCGCCGGAATCCGCGCCGGGATCGCCCGTTCGCTTTCCGGTTTGGACCGTTTCGAAGAAGCCATCGAGGCCATTCCCTCCACCACCGAGGATCCCGAGGACCTCCTGCTCGTGGCCCGCATCCGGATGAAAACGGGCGCGGCGGACAAAGCCCTCGAAGCCGCACGGCAATCCTGCGCCAAGGCGTCCTCCGCTTCCGATCCGCGGCTGCAGATGGACTTGGCCGACGTCCTGGCCGAAGGCGGTGATTTGCGCGGGGCGGCGCAGATCCTCCATGCGTTAAGCCGTTCCCGGCCGAATCATCCGCAGGTTTTCGCCCGGCTGGCGGATCTGACCGCCCAGATCGGTGATTGGCAATCTTGCTCGGCGGCCGCTTCCGCCGCCTGGCACCTGAATCCCGAGGATTCCCGCTCCCTGCTTCTGTTGGCTAGGTCCGCCGAACACGAGAAGAGGCCCAAGGAAGCCGCGGAGCATTACCGCATCCTATCCGGAAAAACAGCCGACGACCCCGCCCTCCTCCTCGGTTTAGCCCGGAACAGCCATGCCGCCGGGGATGAGGGGCAAGCCCGCCAGGCTGCCGAGCGCTGTCTCGCACTCACTCCGGATTGCGGAGAAGCGTACGCCATCCTGGGATTGCTTGACCTGGCGCAGGGTAACGAAGAAGCAGCTTTCGCCGCGCTGCAGAAGGCAACCCGTCTGTCTCCGAAAGCGTCCGCTCCCTGGAAAGCGCTTGCGGATTTGCACTCCTCCAAAGGCAACCGCGAGGCGGCCGCCACCACCCTGCGCGCCGGGATCGAAGCCGCTTCCGATCCGGCGGATTTGCTTTCCGCCTTGGGATCGGGGCTGCTCATCGAAGGCCGGATTCGGGAAGCCGCCGCGCATTTGGAACGCGCGCTTTCCTCCCGCCCCAACGATATGGGGATCCTTATGTCGCTGGCGGATGCCTCCCTGGCGATTCAGGAGACCGCCGATGCGGAGGAGTATCTGAACCGGGCGCTGGCCGTCTCGCCCGGATCGGTTGCCGCCGTGAAAAAAAAGTCTGCGCTTTTGGAATCCCTCGGCCGAACCGCGGAAGCCCGGGCGGCGCTCGAACGCTCCGTGGCCGCGGAGCCGGATTCCGCGGATCTGCTCGTGGAGCTGGGCTCACTCCTGCTCCGGGAACACCGCCGCAATCCGGAACCCGATCCCGCTGCCGTGAGCCGGGCCCTCGCCCTGCTGACGCAGGCCGAGAAATTGCAATCCGGCGCCGAAGATCAGCGGCTGAAATCGCTGATCGGCTGGGCCAAGGTTTTCGACGGACGGCTTCCGGAGGCGGCCTCGGAATTCGGTTCCCTTCTGCAATCCGCGGACGGCATGACGATCGAGCAGAAGGTCGACGCGCATCTCGGATTGGCCGAGGCGATGCTGCGTTCGGGGGATCATCCCACGGCGGTCCACAATCTGCAGGCTGCGCTTCAAATTTCTCCGGCGGATTCCCGCATCCGCGGCCGGTTGGGCGAGGCGTTGGCCGCCTCCGGCCTGCATGAAGATGCGTTGGCGGCTTTCCGGAAAGTCCTCGCCGATTCTCCGGACGACGTCGCCGCACTCTCCGGTCTGGCCGAATCCTTGATTGCGATCCACCGTCCCGAGGAAGCCGTTGAAGCTTTGCGGCAGGCGTCGGAATTCTCTCCCGCCGACCCCGAACCGCCGATCCGGATGGCGGAAATCTTCCTTTCCGCCGGGGACGGCGCGCAAGCCCGTTCCGAGATCGCCCGCGCCCTCGAATTGGCCGGGCCGAAAGACGCGAGCATCGCGCTGCGCAGCGCTCGCCTTCTTTCCGCCCTGAAGGAATTCGGGGAAGCCGCGGCGGTTTTGGAATCGGCGCTGGAGCGGAATCCCGCATCCGTTCCGTTGTTGACCGAACTGGGCGCCGCCCTGCGTAGCTGCGGAAAAAACGCGCAGGCGTTCGAAATGTTCCGCCGAGCGAGCGACGCGGATCCGGAGCATTCCGGCCCCTTGGCCTCCGCCGCCGAGGCGCTGTGGGCGGACGGCAGAAAATCCGCCGCGATCGCTTTTCTGAAAAAGGCTGTCCAGTTGGATCCCAAAAATCCAGCCCTCCTCCGCCGGTTGGCTTCGAATATGGCGGCGGTCGGCCTGAGCCGGGAAGCGCTTCCGCACTACGAACGGGCGATGGCTCAGGCGCCGTCCGATTCCGGATTGGCGCTTGAAGCGGCCCAAGCCGCGTTCCGCGCCGGCGATCTGCAAAGGGCCGACGCCTGGAAAGAATCCGGCGCATCGGCAGCCGGCGCAGACGGCCTTGTCCTGCGGGCGAGGATCGAATTTGAAAAGGGCGAATTCGAAAAGGCGGTTGCGGCAAGCAAACAAGCGGCGACAGCCCATCCCGAAGACGCCCGCACCTGGGCTCTGCTGGCCTCCGCGCTTGCGTCGAAGATGGAAAATGACGCGCTGTCCGGCCGTTGGGAGGAGGCGTCTTCCGCCGCCGCGGCATCCGCCCTGGCCAAAGCCTGCGAACTCTGCGCCGAATCCTCCGAAGCGCTTGGGCTGACCGGGCGTGCGGCGCTGGCGCTGGAAGACTATCCCGCCGCTGTCCGGTGCCTGGAATCCCTCTGCGGATCCTCTCCGGACGATCCGGAGGCGCACGTCCTTCTGGCCGCCGCGATTGTGTCGCAGGCCGAATCCGAATCCCGAACCCGTATGGCATTCGCCGAAGATCGGCCGGCGGACCCCACCGCCGCGAAAACCGCCCGCGCCGCCCTCGCCCGCGCCGCCGCGCTGGGCGCGGACGAAGACGCGGTCCGGGCGCTGTCCGGGCGCGCGGGATTGATTTTCGACGAGCCCGATCCAAAGGCGATCGAATCCCTGGAACGGATCAACCAGACCCGTCCTGCTCCGGAAAACGCCGCCTCGATTGCGCAGGCCTGGCTGCGCGCCGGTCAAATCGACCGCGCCCGATCGGCCGCCCAAGCCGCGGTAAACCTTCGTCCGGGCAGGGAAACCGGCCGGGTCCTCTTGGGGATCTGCGAAAGGAAAGCCGGACGGCTCGACGCCGCCCTGGCGGAACTCGAGAATGCCAGCCGCTCGGCGCCTCACAAAGCTCTTCCGCATGCGGTCTCGGCGGCGATTTTGTACGAGATCGGTCGCCGCGGCGAAGCCACCGACAAACTGCGCCACGCCCTTAGCCTTTCGCCGAAGGCGGCTGATTGGCACTACGCACTCGGCGTATGGAACGAGGCCATGGGGGACCGCGCCGCCGCACTGCCCTGCCTCCAGCGCGCCGCCGAATTGGTTCCTTTCAACGGCGTCTACCACCGCCGGTTCGCCCAGGCATTGCTGCGCGACGGGGATCCTCAGACCGCATTGAAGCACTTCCTGAAGGCGGAATCGCTCCTCACCGATGAAAGCGGCGAACTACACGCCGAAATCGGCAAAGCGGCGATGGAATCGGGACGGCCGGCGGATGCGTACCAGGCTTTCTCCCTGGCCCTGGAGAAACCCGGCGCCGTCCTTGCTTGGAAGCTGGGCAAAGCCCGCGCGGCGTTGGCGCTTGGCCGGCGCGAGGAAGCCCGCTCCACCGCCAAAGACGTTTTCGGCGGCGAGGGGCATCCGGCCGAGGCCCGCCTTGTTCTGGCCGAAGTGGAAGAAACGGAGGGCCGTCTGCCCGAGGCGATCCGCCATCTGGATCACGCGGCCGCCGAGATGAGCGATCCGGTCGTCCCCGCCCTGCGCCTGGCGCGGCTTTGGACCGCAACCGGCGCGGCGGTCCGTTCGGCGGCTGCGATGCAGGCGCTGCTGGAGGCCCACCCGGAGATCGACGAAGCCCACTACCGTCTGGCGGAAGCGCTGCTGGAATGCGGCCGCTTGGAGGACGCCCTGCGCGCCGGACGGAAAGCCGCCGAACTCGCTCCGCGAAAAAAGGACTATTGGATCCTGCTCGGACGAATCGCCCGCAAGATGGGTCAGCTGGATCAATCCCTGGCGGCGCTCGCCAAAGCCCGCCAGATCTCTCCGCAGGATTTCCGCACCGCCCTCGAATGCGGCCTGACGTATGAGGCCGAACAGCGCTGGGATCTGGCGCTCGATTCGTACCGCGCGGCGATGAAGCTCGCGCCCGAAAATTCGGAGTTGCACTACCGGATGGGCGTCGTGCACAAGAACCTCCGGGCTTATGCGGAAGCGGCCGACGAACTGCGCAAAGCGGTCCAGATCGAGCCCGGCAACTTGGCCGCGCACAAACTGCTCTCGGGAGTGATGGCTTTGACCCTGGTGTACGGAATCGCTCCCCAATCCGTGGACGCGAGGTGACCCGTGGAGCGCTCAGTATTCCTTGCCGCCGTTGACGCCGCGCTTTCGCTTTCGGCCGCTTCTTCCGCCGCGACGGGCGCGGCATACGCAAAACGCGCCTGTTTGGAGTGGCTGGCGCGCTGGCCGGGAGATTTCCGAGTCCGCGCCCGGTTGGCCGACGCCTGCCTGCGGACGGGCGAAACCGACCAAGCCGTCCAACACCTTCGGCAGGTGATCGAAGCCGATCCGGAGTCCGGCAAAGCCTACGGCACACTCTCCGCCCTGCTCCGCAGAACCGGTTGCAGCGCGCTGTCCGCCGAAGTGGACGGATGTTTGTTCGCTTTGGGCGCCGCCGTCTCCACCGCCGCCGGTCTCCCGGATTGGGCCGATCCTCTTCAAACCTCCCTGCGCCTGTTGAAGGACGGCCGTTGGCAGGAAGCCCGCCTATCCGCCGAGACGGTCTTGTGCGCCGGGGCGGACCAGGCCCTTCCGGCGCTCGTCCATCTTCAGACTCTTTGGCGGCTTTCGGAACACGCCGTTGTACTTTCGGCCGGAGGCGAGTACCGCACCCGCTGGCCGGGATGCGCCGCCTTCCTTCTGTTGATGGCGCAATCCTGTTTTTCCACAGGGCGCAATGCCCAAGGCGTCGAACTCCTGCACGCGGTCTCGGTCGCGGATCCGGCAAGCGAAGTGGCCGACCGCTACCTGGGCGCGCTCAATCCCTACCGCTCGTTATGGCCAGCGCAGATGACGGCCGAGCTTTCCACCGCCCTGCCTGCCGAAGTGGCCGCGGCCGCCGGATGGAATCGGCTTGCCTCCGGCCCTCCCGGCCCGGAGCCGCCCGACCTTCCGGCCGACATTCCCGTCCTGAGGTTTCCCGATTTCGATGCCGAGAATCCGCCGCCGTTATCTCCGTCCGGACCGGTAGTGATCGAGCCGATCCCCGGTGAATTATTCCCCGGCCCATTCGATTCTTCCGACGAAAAAACATCCGGACCGTACAACCATGCCGGCGCGGTCCGCCAGCCGGAACCTCCGGCGCCGAAAACCCAAACGACGACGCCGACCGCCCGGCGCGAAGATTCCGGGCTGGACGATCTGCGGCGCGAATTGGACCGGGTGGCCGGCCGCTTGAGGGTGCGCAAAGGCACCCGTAAAAAGGATTCCCGCCAGCCGGCCTACCTCATCCTCACCAGCCGCAAGCGCCTGACGGCTATCTACGGCGCCGGCGCCCTTCCGCAGATCGACGACCGCCTGCAAAGTATTCTTCGCAGCAAACGCGGGATGGGCGGATGGTCCGCCTACTTGGCGGATGTCGACGACAGCGAAAACCTAAAGGCGTTCGGACTTTCGCCGGTGGATCCCGCCAACGCTTGGCAGGTAAAAACCCTCATCAGCGGGATCTGCGCTTTCCTCGAAGAAAAAAGTGAAATGCTCGGCGCGCTTCTGATCGTGGGCGGGGAAGAGGTGATTCCCTTCCACCGGCTTCCCAATCCGGCGGACGACGACGACGCCGACGTTCCCTCCGACAACCCGTATGCTGCGCGCGACGAGAATTATTTCGTCCCCGAATGGCCAGTCGGACGGATCCCCACGCCGCCGGATTCCAAGGCGGTTTTCCTGCTGGAGACGTTGGGCAGGATCGCGGAGCGGGAGTCGGCCGCCCGGAAAACCGTCATCGAATCCTTGTGGTGGGTAATTCGCACACTGCTGCGTCCCGGGACGGCGCGTTTCCGGAAGGGATCCGCCTGCACCGCCGCCGTTTGGAAGCGGGCGTCGGGGAACGTGTTCCGGCCCGTTTCCTCCACCGCCTCCCTGCTGGTCGCCCCGCCCATCCACAGCGGCACCCTTCCGAAGGAATTCCTGGCCCGACCGAAGTATTCCTACTTCAACCTGCACGGACTGGAACGCGGGCCGCAATGGCTCGGCCAGCGGGAAAGCAGCGGGAAGGGTCCGGCCGACGCCGAATTTCCGATCGTGTTGAATCCTTCCCAGGTTGTAGAAGCCGGGAACGTGCCGCAGGTCGTATTCACCGAGGCGTGCTACGGAGCCAACATCCGCGGCAAAGGGGTTCGCGACGCGCTGAGCATCGCTTTTCTGGGCGCCGGAACCCGGGCGCTGGTCGGATCGACCAAGATCTGTTACGGAGCCGCAGCGGCGCCGTTGATCGCCGCCGATCTGCTGGCGCACCTGTTTCTGCAAAACTGCCTTTCGGGCGTCCCGGCCGGCGAATCCCTGCGTCTGGCCAAACTGGCCTTCACCGAGGAAATGAACCGGCGCCAGGGATTTCTGGATCCGGAAGACCAAAAAACCCTGATCTCGTTCATTTTGCTCGGCGATCCGCTCTATGCTTCGGAAACCGGTTCTGCAAAACGGGGTCAAAGGGGCATTCCGCGCCGGCGCTTCTCCCCGGAGCGGATCAAAACCATTTTTGCCAAGGAAGACTTTGTCGAAAACGGAAGCTCACCATCGCCGAAGGTCCAGTTGGAGCTTAAAAAGGCCATGGCGCATTACCTGCCCGGGATGGGCGACAGCCGAATCCGGTTTCTCCATCCGCAGGAAGGGCAAGGAGTTCCTTCCGGGGAAGCCAAAGATGCTTCGCCCGGCCGGAAACCGCAGTCCACACCCCGCTCTCCGGCCTGGGTGGTCGCCCTTGACCGGAAATCCGAAGCCCACGGGCAGGCGATCAGACAATTTGCAAAGATCAGCCTGGACGGTTCCGGCCGCGTGGTTAAGATTGCCGTCTCCCGCTAGATTGGATTTCCTTAGAAAAAGGCGGAGCGCCCTTCGGCGCCCCGCCTTTTTCTAACGGCGTGAGTCAAGCCTGCCGGATGAACATGTTGTCGAACAAAACATCCGCCCCCGCGATGTCGAAGGTTCCGACCGCCAACGCGACCTGACCCTCCTCGAAGGAATCATCCGTCGCGCTCAGGACCAGATTTCCGTTCACGTACAATTCCAATTCTTCGCCTCGGCATACGACGGAGACCTGGTTCACCCCGTTGGGATCGATTCCGTCCACTTCTTCGAATTCGTCGCCGGATATGCCGCTGTATTCCCCGTCTTCCTTCTTCTCGATGATCGCGTACCCGTCGGCGGTCATCGCGAAGAGGTAAAAATTATTGCGGTCCACGAAGCGGGCCATGATTCCGAATTCGGTCGATTTCGGCCCACCGATTTTCTCGACTTCGACTTCGATCCGCACGTCGCCGTAATCCTCCTCGCCCGGGACGAACGACCAAGCGATCAGGTAGTCGGTTTTTATTTTCATGCGGTATCCGCCGTCTGAATACTCCAACAGCGCGTAGTCGTCCTCGTCCTCCATCCATCCGGAATCCGGATCCTCGAAATCGTCGGCGAAGAGGAAATCCGGCGTGGGGGTTAAGGTCGGCGTGAAGGTCGGCGTGTTGGTGGGCGTGTTGGTCGGGGTCGGAGTCCACATCGTCGCCGTTGCGGTTTGCATCACCGCCGTCCGGGTGGAGAAGTAGCTGGTGATCGGGTTGGAGCAGGATACGGAAACGAGGTAGATCATGGCTGCCGGAAACAGGAACAAAGCTTTTTTCATTGAGTCGTCTCCTTAAAACTTGGTGTGTTTGCGAAGATCCACTCCCATCCTTAACGAATAACCCGGTGCTCCGGAATTGCGCGAAGGATGTTAACTCCCGCCGGTTCTATTCGAATCTCACCGTCCTCAGGCAATCTTCCGCTATCTTGTCTTGTCCCTCTTCCCAGTCCTCATCCCGCCCTTACGTGGCGACGATCATGTGGCCGTCCCCGTCCGAGAAAAAGTACGAGGACAACCGAGCGGTGCCGTCCGCAAGCTCAACGATGCACGTCATCCAAGCGGATTCCACTCCGGCGTCGTTGGCAAAGGTTCCGTTGGATTTGCACTCGGCGCCGTATTCTTCTTCGTAATACTCCCCTACGAGTCCGGCGATTTCTTCCGGAGCAAACTCAAACCTTTCCCCGGAGAAACGCAACTCGGCGCCTCCAGGTCCGTTCCAGCCCATGAGTTCCCCGCCGGTATTCCACTTCCACTCCTTCGACGGCGCGGAGGAAAAGCCCACCGATCCGCCAAGTTCGATGTAGCACGGTTCCGGCGTGTTGGTCAGTGTTTTGGTCAGGGTCGAAGTTTACATCGTCTCCGTAGCCGTCTGCAGGACTGCGGTCCGGGTAGAGAAATAATTCGCGATCGGGTTGGAACAGGATACGGATATGAGAAAATACAAGGAAACGGGAAAGAGAAATCCAATTTTCTTCATCGTCTGTTTCTTGAAAAAGGGTTTTGTATAAGCGGCTTCGGGATGCCTTGCCTCATAAAAATCCCGCACAGGCGCCCAAAAACCGACCGCCTGTGCGGGACGACGATTAGACTCGTGCTGTTGTAGACAACTTAATCGAATTCAATAGACCGGATGCAATCTTCCACGACCGGATCCTGGTCTTCATCCTCTCCGTCTTCGCGCAAGTAGACGGCATCCACATATTTACCTTTCTCTGAGACGATGTACTCCTGGACCAGGGTGTTGTTCGGTAGATCGCACGTCATCCAGGCGCCGTCCAAACCGGAGTTGATCTCAAAATCGCCTTGACTCTCGCATTCGAAACCGTATTCTTCGTAATACAAAACTACGAGCACATCAACGATCTCGTTGGCCGAGGCGTTCACCCGGTTCGTATAAAAATATAATGCGGTGTTGCCGGGGCCTTCCCAGGCCATCAGATCCTCGCCGGAATTCTTTTTCCATCCCCGAGGAGGCACGTAGGAAAAATCGAACAAACCATAGGTTTCCTGATAACGTGGATCCGGGGTGGGCGTCGGTGTGTCGGTCGGGGTGGGCGTCGGCGTGTCGGTCGGGGTGGGCGTCGGCGTGTCGGTCGGGGTGGGCGTCCACATCGTCGCGGTGGCCGTCTGCTTCACCGCCGTTTGGGTGGACAGGTAATCCGTGATCGGATTGCTGCACGCCATGGAGGCGGCGAACAGCATGAGTCCTACCGCGAAGACGGATTTCTTCGAGAACATTGTGACCCTCCTTTTAATTCCTTGTGATGAGAATTTCTATGAGAGCCCAGAATTCATGATCCCCCTCATAGATTTACCAATAATAACCGCCTTTTTTCCGCTTGTCAAAGGAAGCTTATCGCTTTTTTCACGCGTAGTTTGTCACCCCGACCGCCTGCTCAATGAGGGGGTCCGGTCCAACCGCCGTCGGTCATGCTGATGTCTATCTCGGGTGTCTGGATCTCCGATTATGGGTGAAGAGCAGGCGTTCCTCTAAATTATGGTAAAACAACGCCTGGCATGTAAATTGCATCCAAAGGGGGTAGAAAAGAAAAAGGCTGCCATGAAGACCTCTCCAGGATTGGGGATCCATTATTTCCAGGACGACCGCCATTTCCGTGTCAAAGATGCGGAGTTGTGGCTCCCCGAATTGCTGTCCATGGACCTGCGGTGGCTGGTTCTCTCCACATCGATCTCGCAAGCCATCCCCGAAGGATTTATCCGGATGTTGACGGAAGCCGGAGTCGAACCCATCATCCTCCTGGACCGTGAACCGATCCAGCCTCCGCCGGCGGTCGCCTATTCCATTTTCCGGGCTTACCGGCGCGCCGGCGCGCATTTTATCGCCCCCTTCCCCGCACCCAATCTTGTATCCTCTTGGGTCGCCGGCGGCCGAAGCTTCCCATCCCCCGTGCGGCAATTCCTCTCGGTTTTCCCGCCCGTCGCCGAAGCGGTCCTTGCTGAAGGGATGACCCCGGTTTTTCCGATGCTGGATCCTTGCGGAAATTACTGGAGTTTGGCTTTTTTGGAAGCTTTCCTATCCGGTTTGGATCATTGCGGAAAGGGTGACTTGGCGAGGAACCTGGCCGTTGCGTGTGATTTTTCGGCCCGCAACCGCCCTCTCGATTGGGGCTCGGGCGGCCCCGCCCGCTGGCCGGAGGCCCGCCCCTACCTTACCACGCCTGGATCGCAGGATCATTTGGGTTTCCAGGGGTACCTTTGGACGGATGACGTCGTCCGGCGCACGCTCGGCACCAGCCTGCCGCTGATCGGATTGAAGGCGGGAGCGACGGTCGGCGATTTGACGGATCCGGAGTATCCCCCCGTCGATCCTCTGCGCCAGGCGGATGTCAACCTGCAGGCGGCCCAGATCGCCTCCGCCGGGGGATTCGCCGCGCCGGTTCTTTGCCTGTGCTTTTGGATTTTATCGGCGGACGACGGCGCCCCGGAAGCTTCCGAAGCCTGGTTTCGCAACAATGGATCCGCTCTGCCGATTGTTGATTCCCTTAAGCGGCGCGCCCTGTCCAAAAGGCTGCAGCCGGCCGAGGCCGGGCGAAAATCCCTGCGGCATTATCTGCTCCTGCCCGCCGATCCGGGAATTCTATCCGGTGCCGCCTGGGAATCGCTGCGGACCTACATGCAGGCATTTCAGCCCGTCTGCGGCTTTTCCATCGATGAAGCCAGCCAGGCGGAAAAAGTCACCATTCTCGGCGGCGCTCCCGCCGCGGCCGCCGCGCTGCGATTGCGCGACAGCGGGTGCCGCGTGGAATACCTTGCCGCCGAACGCACGTGAGAGGAGACCGCCATGATTTTTCCCAACGATTTCGAGACCCCGGAAGCGGAAAACGAATCTCATCCCAAGACGGTGATTAAAGTCGTCGGCCTCGGCGGCGGCGGCTCGAACGCCGTAAACCGGATGATCGAACTCGGCGTCTGCGGGGTGGAGTTTATCGCCTGCAATACCGACCACCAGGCGCTGAACCACTCTCAGGCGCCGCGCCAGGTGGCTCTCGGGCCGCGTACGACGCGCGGGCTGGGCGCCGGCGGGGATCCCGCCGTCGGCCGGGCTGCCGCCGAAGAAAGCTCCCGCGAACTGGCGGAGGCGCTCCAGCGCGCCGACATGGTGTTTCTGACCGCGGGGATGGGCGGCGGCACCGGGACGGGCGCCATCCCCGTGGCGGCCGAGATCGCCCGCGCCCAAGGCGCGATCGTCGTCGCGATCGTGACCCTGCCCTTCTCGTTCGAGGGCAAGCGGCGGATGCAGGCGGCGCAGGAAGGGATCGAAGCCATGCGCCCCTTCTGCAACACGCTGATCACGATTCCCAACGACCGTCTGCTTGAGGTGGCGCCCAAACAAACCACCTTCGACGTGGCGCTGCGGCTGGCGGACGATGTCCTGCGCCAGGGCGTGCAGGCGATCGCCGAGCTGATCACCCGACCGGGATTGGTGAACGTGGATTTCTCGCACGTGCGCTCGCTGATGCAGCTCGCGGGGGGCGCATGCCTGGCCGTGGGGCACGGCACCGGGCCCGACAAGGCGATCCTCGCCGTTCGGTCCGCGCTTCACAATCCGATGCTCGAGATCGGGTCGCTGGAAACGGCCGCCGGCCTGCTGGTGCACTTCACCGGCGGAGAGGATTTGGAATTGGCCGAGTTGCACCGGGCGATGCAGGAAGCGGCGGCCGACGCCGCCAATGCCGAGGTCTTCTTCGGCGCGGCGATCGATCCGGCGATGAAGGGCCGGGTGCAGGTGATCATCGTCGCCACCGGCGTCGGCGGACAGCCTCTGGGAAGCGTGATCGCCGGCGCCTCGCACATCCTGCTCAAGCATTCGAAGCCGGAAGGTTCGCCGGCTTCCGCCGCCGCGCCCGTCTCCCGGCTGGCGGCGGAACAACCCGCGGCGGCCGTCCGCCGCCCGGTGGCGCAGTTGCTTCAGCCGGCGCCGGCGCGTACGCCCAACCGGTCGCGGCCGATCGTCGGCACGGCCGCCCCCGGCCCCGCGGAGGATCCGGGTCCGGCCGCCCGCCCGGGAAGCTTCCCCGTGGAAACCGGCACGATCGTCACAGAGGAAATGACTCCCACGGCGATCTGTTCCGGCGAAGATTTGGAAATCCCCGCGTTTCTGCGGCGCCGGATGCGCCCGCCGGAATCGCCGACTGCCGGGCGTTCCTTTCATGCTGCTTCTTGACCCGCGCCTTCGGAGGAAGCCATGGGAATTGAGCCATCCGTTGTCGAAGCCGTCAACAAAAGGGTCTACCGGGAGTATCCGGAAATGCGCGGAGCCCGCCCCTCCGTTTCGCAAGCCGGAAACCGGTGCACCCTGGTGTACAAGGCGCAGGTGAAAACTCCCGCCGGTCCGATGGCGCGCGTGGTGCGAGTCGTCGCCGATGAGAAAGGCCGGATCCTGCGCATCTCCACTTCCAAATGAGAGGAGCAACATTCATGTATGCCATTCGGAAGTTCGGCTTATGGACCGCCTTGCGCTCGCTGCAAACGGCTGAATTCATGCTCGCCGGCCTTATCCGGAGCCGCCCCTATCTTCCATTTGCCGCGCTGAGCCTCTTGGGCGGGTTCGTCATCGGGTTTGCAATTACCCGTTGGTGAAATACCATTAAATAAGTTGCTGTTCATCTGGCGATCGTCATGCCGGCGCACGCCCTCGGCGTGTTCTTTGCCGGGGGTGAAATTAGCCGGCATCCAGAAAACCTTCAATAAATACCGGACCCCGGCTTCGAGCACCCCTGCTTCCCCCGCTTCGCGAGGGCAGGCGCGAGAGCAGGCGCGAGGGCGGGCGCCGGGATGACCGACAAAACCACCAACACCGGTGATGGTATGCTGTGATTATCTTGTCGAAATAATCCGCCTGCGCAGTTGCGGGAAAGAAGTATTCCAGGCGAGTCATTCTTCCCCCATCCCGGAATACTCCCGGCCGGGAGCCTGGCGCATAAGCAAACGGATTCCCTTCGATGGCTCCCGGAGGCCGGTTTAACCCGCGCCGGCATGAGCAACCCCCTTCTCGAAGTCGATGACGACCTTCCGGTACAATCTCATGAAGACGACCTCTGTCATCACGGCGCGTTTCCATACGGAAGCCTTTTCCCGTCATTCCCGCATATTTTCCGTAGTGTGACGCCCCCCACATCTTATTCCATATACTGCTTCAAGGTATTGCCCAGCCGGGACATTCCTTCGCGAATTCCGCCGTCGGTGGCGTTGGAATAATTCATCCTCAGGGTGTTCCCGCCGCCGCCGGCCGGGAAGAACGGGCTTCCGGGAACAAAGGCCACTTTATTTTCCACCGCCGCGGACAGGATTTCGGTCGAATCCATCCCTTCGGGGAGGGTCACCCACAGGAACAAACCGCCTTGCGGCCGGGTCCATTTCACGCCAGCGGGAAAGGTGTTCTGCATTCCGTCCAGCATGATGTCGCGCCGGCGGTGATACACACTGCGGATGACGTCGAGGTGGCGGTCGAGGAAGCCGTCGTAAGCGACTTGATACGCAACCATTTGGGTGAAGGTCGGGGTGTGCAGGTCGGAGCCCTGCTTCGCCTGCGCCATCCGGAAGATGACTTGCGGCGGCCCGATCACCCAAGCCAGACGCAGCCCCGGGGCGAGGATCTTCGAGAAGGTGCTCAGGTAGATGACGTTGCCGGTGTAGCACCCTTGGGATTGCCCCCGCATCTGCGCGTCCAAAGCGACCACCGAAGGGAGGTGCTGGCCCTCGAAGCGCAGCGAACCGTACGGGTCATCCTCGACGATCGGAACACCATACTTGTCGGCCAGTTCGACGAGTCGTTGGCGGCGGTCCAGGGAGAGGGTGACGCCGGTCGGATTTTGGAAGTTCGGCAGAACGTAAATCAGTTTCGGACCGGCGCGCAAAGCCGCCTCCAGGCCGTCGGTGCGGATCCCGTTCTCGTCGGCCGGGACGGCGATGTACTCCGCTCCGTAAGCGCCCCAAGCCTGCAAGGCGCCGAGATACGTCGGCGATTCGACCAGGATCTTGTCGCCGGGGTTGATCAGGATTTTGCCGATCAGATCCAACGCCTGCTGTGAGCCGGTGGTGATCATTACGTTTTCCACGGCGGTTGTCACCCCCTCACGCTCAGTCCGCCGGGCGAGAAACTCGCGCAACGGAAGGTACCCCTCGGTGATCCCGTATTGCAGGACCTCGGAGGGTTTCTCGCTGAGGACCACGTCGCAGGCCGCGGCGAACTCCTTGACCGGAAAAATTTCCGGCGCCGGCAGGCCTCCGGCGAAGGAGATCACGTCCGGCCGGGCGGTGATCTTCAGGATTTCACGGATGACCGAACTGGTCATCGCCTGCGTGCGCTGCGCAAAACGGCTGTCCCAAAGTGTTTCCATGATACGCCTCTAATCGGGGGGATTGACGGATCATTGTATCCCTCCGCCGGTGAGTGAAAGGTTTGATGAAGGACGCGAAGGAAAACCATGGAGAATCGCGCGGTGGGACTCCCTCCCGCCGATGAGCAAAAGACGGAATGCCGTCTCGGGAAAACCCGCCCGTCCGCGGGAAAGGGCGTCAACGATCCAGAATCCCCCGTTCGCGCGCCCGTGCGACCGCTTCCGTCCGATTGCCGGCTCCGATTTTTTCGAGAATATGGTTGATGTGGGTTTTCACCGTTCCGACGGTGATGACCAGCCGTTCGGCGATCTCCCGGTTGGAATTCCCCCGTGCCAACAACCTTAAAACCTCCATTTCCCTTCCGCTGAGGGAAAGCGGGGAGGGAACGCCGGGGAGGCCGTCTTCTTCGAAAGCCCTTCCCGGCCGATGCGGTGATGGAGAAATCGCGCTGAGAATTGTCCCGACGTACTCCGCGTAGATCCCGCGCCGGTAAGCTGCAGCCAGCAGACTCTGCGACTCCGGTCCCTGGTCGAAGGTGTGGATGAATCCCTCCGCCTGTCCGGCTTCCAATGCGCGTTCCAGCGCCTTCCAGACTCGCCGGTCCTCCCCCTGCCGGTGCAGGGCCTGCGCCTGCAGAAGCGACAGCTCCATAATCCGCTGCGCCAATCCGTTCGTGGCGGCCGATTCCAACTGCCGTTCCAGATACGCAAGCGCCGTTTGACTCCGTCCGGCGGCTATCGAAATCCACGTCCGGATCAGATAGGCCAAGTAATACGCTTCCGCCGCGCCCAGCGGTCCCATTCCTGGAAGAAAGTCCGCGCTGTCCAGCGATCGGGAGAACGAGCGGTCCCAGGCATCCGCCTCCGCCATCCCGCGTTTCCGCCGCTGCGGAGAGAGCCGGATCCTCAGCTCAATCCTCAATCCGCGGGAAAGGAAATCGACTTCCGGCCAAGCGTCCTCCAAACGGCTGAGAAATCCGAATGCGTCATCCTGCCGGGCTTGGATCGCCCGCAGGCGGAACAATCCCCTGCAGGCGATCATCTGGTAATAGGGATTCATCCCCCATCCGATCCGTTCCAATCCGTGTGAGAAAAACCGCTCCGCCTCATCCAACCGGTCCCGTTCCAGGAAAACCTCGCCCAGGGCAAGATCCAGGCATCCCGCCGCAGGCAGGGAAGAACCCGCTCCACCCGTCAAGTCCGCGAGGTCCGCATGCGCCTGCCGGCAGATGGCTTCGGCCTGCCGCAGGTGACCCTGCGCCTGCGCCAGACGGGCCTGATGGAAGGCGGCTTCGGCGATGCCGAAAAAATTCCGGCCGGCCGCGGACAGTTCCTTTGCCCGTTCCATCGCTTCGCTTCCGGCCCGGGCGTCCTGCAGCGCCATATGCGCATACCCAACCGTCAATCCCAACGCGGAACGGGCCGGATCGTCCTCCGCCAGCAGGTCCATTGCCGTTTGCGCCAGGTCGAATTGCCGCCTCGGATCAACCTCCGGATTCCAGGTCGTCGCTTCGAGGAAGGTTCGTGTCGTGGCCGCCTGCCCCATCAGGATCCGTGCGGTCCTCCGGTCTCCCATTTCCATCGCAGTCCGTTCGACTTGAGTCAAGCGTTCCAGGATTTTCCGCCTATCCCTCTCGCGGTATCCGAGCAGGAGCGCGTTGGATTGAATCAGGCACAATCCCGGATGATTGCGCATTTCATCTTCCGGAAACGTATCGCACCATTCACGCACAGCCGCCGTTTCGCCGCGCATCACCATATCCGCCCCGTGCCGTTCCACCATCGCCGCGGCGAATGGCCAATCTCCAGCGCGGAACGCGCAACGGACGGCCTCGCGCAGATACCCGTGTTTCGAATGCCACTCGGCGGCCGCGCGATGCAATCCGGGGATGCGGGAAGGGTGTTCCTTTTGCAACCGGTCCTGGAGGAAATCCCGGAACAGGGGGTGGTACCGGTACCACTCGCCCCGGTCGTCGAGGGCGGCGATGAACAAGTTGTCCCGCTCCAACCGCTTCAAGACTGCCGCGCTCTCATCGCTGCAGCCGGTGATCAGATCGCAAAGCGAAGCGTGCATCCGATCCAGAACGGATGTCAGGAGCAGGAATAACCGCACCGATTTCGCCTGTCGGGAAAAGACCTCTTGCCACAGATAGTCCACGAGCAAACGGCTGCTTCCGTCGAGGGATCGGATCGCGCTTTCGCCGCCGGAGGGGCCCGCCAGGGAGAGCGCGGCAAGTTGGAGACCCGCCGCCCAGCCCTCGGTCCGCTGCTCGAGGATGTCGATCCAATCGGCCGGGATCTCCATCCGCATCACATCCCTAAGAAAAAGGTCCGTTTCTTCGCGGCTGAACCGGAGTGCGTCTGCGCGCAGCTCCTTCAAGCGCCCGCGGGCGCGATGACGGGCCCAAGGCAGCGGCGGATCCGACCGGCTGCCGACGGCCAGGCACATCCGATCCGGAAGGTGCTCGAGGAGGTATCCAACAGCCTCGTGGATGGCCGGCGATTGAATCGATTGGTAATCGTCGAGCACCAAGAGCAAATCCGGCCCGTCCTGCGCAAGCGAATTCAGCAGGGGCGGCAGGACCCGCCGCAGATCGACGTCGGGTGAGGAACGCAAGAAACCGGAGATTTGTGTCCGGGTTGAGTCCGGTCCGAGCGCCCGGTCCAAACTGGCGGTCAGGTAGGAACCGAATAAAACCGGATCGTCGTCGCCGGGGTCGAGCGCATACCAGGCGACGGCTGTTCCCCGCTCCCTCCGGCGGCGGGCCCACTCGGTGAGGAAAGTCGTCTTTCCGTATCCGGCGGGAGCGCAGACGAGAAGCAGGCGGAATCCGGGATCTTCATCGCCCGGATCCAGAAGACGCGTTCGCGGGATGACTCGGGGACGGGCGGCGGGAACGGCGATTTTGGTCAGCAGCAGCGAAAAAGCTGTCAGATCGGTCATTGTCCGGGATTCTACACCTCCTATCAGGGGAAGGCATCGGCCGTCCAGTATGCCGCGGAGGTTCAATCCAACCCGGAATCCACCTTTGGATAGATGACGAAAACTTCTCCGCCGGGTAGGATGATACCGGATAAAAACATCGGAAAGGAATAATTAAAATGGAAGACAGAACCCTGATTGCGTACTCCTCGAAATACGGTTCGACCAAAAAGGCCGCCGAAGCGGTCGCCGACTCCCTGGGCGCTTGCGGCCTGCCCGCAGACTTGATGCCCGTTTCCAAGGTCACCCATCCCGCCCCGTACGCCGCTTTCATCTTGGGAGCTCCGCTCTATATCGGCCGATGGCCGGTGGCGTTCCGTCGGTTCCTCGTCCGTCACCAAGACCTGCTATCGCGGCGGACTCTGCTGATCTTCACGCTCGGCCCGACCTCTACCGATCCGTCGGCGTGGGAAGCCGCCCGCTGCCAGCTGAAAGGGGAATTGGAAAAACATCCCTGGCTTAACGTTTTGCAGGCTGAGCTGTTCGGCGGGCGATACGATCCCTCCCGGTTGCGGTTTCCTGACAACCTGTTGGCGGCGCTGCCGGCCAGTCCCCTGCATGCCATGCCGCTTTCCGATGCGCTGGATCTGGGGGCGGTCCGCACCTGGACCCGCGATCGGGCGCCCGCGCTCCATCCTGCGAGTCCCCTTTCGGAGGTAACGTGAAACAAGCGTCGCGGGTCATGGTTTCCACATTTGGCACCCTGGTCGGTTTGGCCGGGATCGAGCACGGGCTGGGGGAAATCCTCCAAGGCGGCGCGGCTCCGGCCGCGATGGTGTTTCCCTCCTGGCCGCAATCAGAGTTCTTCCGCAGTCTGAACGGTGAACCCGCCTTCAGCTTAATTCCCAACCTACTCCTGACCGGCCTTCTCGCGGTTTTCGTGTCCTTGCTGTTCATCGCGTGTTCGATCCGGCTGACTCCGCGCCGTCACTGCGCGTGGATATTGATCGGCCTCTCTGTGGTGTTGTTACTCACCGGCGGCGGGATCTTCCCTCCCGTTTTCGGCATCCTGGTCGGTGTTGGGGCCTTTCGCCTTAATTCCCGCAAGCGGGATCCCCGGATTCCCGCCTGCGGATTCCTTTCCCGGGGGTGGCCGTGGTTGTTCGCCCTGAGTCTGGTATCCTGGTTTGCCATGCTTCCCGGAGTTCCGGCGCTGGAATACTTCTTCGGCGTGGAACAACCGATCCTGACCTTCATACTTCTGGTTTGCATGTTCGGATTCCTCATCCTTTCCTGGATCGCGGCCGGGATGCGGGATCGAGATCCGTACGCCGACCGCCTCCTGCGGTCGAGCGCCGCGAAAGGACCGGGAGACTGAGCCTGAAATTTTAGCCCGCGCTTGAAGGAGATCGAAAAGCCCGCCCCGATCGTCGTGCGACGATCGGGGCGGGCTTTTTGATCTTTCCGCCGGCCGCGGCCGGGGGATTCCGCCTGCGGGGATGTGGTACCATCGTCGCGGGTTTTCACGACCATGATCCTACCCTGCGTGCACGACATAACCGAAGAGGAGCTTCTCGGATTTCTCGCGAAGATCGGAGAGCCGCCATACCGCGCCAAACAAATCCGCAGGAATCTGTATTCCGGTTTAATCGACGATCCTGACCGGATGACCGATTTGCCGGCCGGGTTGCGCGCCGTCCTTAAACGCTCCTTCCTATTTCAACCGCTGGTACTCGACCAACAGGCCGTATCCGGGGACCGCCAGACCCGCAAATACCTGTTCCATCTGCCCGACGGCGCCCCGATGGAGACGGTTTTGATGTTGTACGACCGGCGCAAGACGGCCTGCATCTCCACCCAATCCGGCTGCTCCGTTGGCTGCGCCTTTTGCGCCACCGGCCAGATGGGATTGCGCCGCTCGCTGACCGGAGGCGAGATTTCCGCCCAGGTGTTTTATTTGGAAAGGATGCTGAAGGCGGATGGGCGTGGCTTGACCAACATCGTCGTGATGGGGATGGGAGAACCGTTCCTGAACTACGAAGCCTTCCTGTCCGCGGTCCGCCAGCTCACGGCGGCTGACGGTTTTGGATTCGGGGCGCGGCGCATCACCGTCTCGACGGTGGGGATCGTCCCTGGCATCCGGCGCTTCGCCGGTGAGCACAGCCAGGTTAATCTGGCGGTTTCCCTGCACGCGGCCGATGACGATCTGCGCAGCCGGCTGATCCCGGTCAACCGCACCTATCCACTGGCGGATCTGTTCGCCGCCTGCGACGAATACATCCGGGAGACCAATCGGCGCCTGTCCTTGGAATGGGCGCTGATCGACGGCGTGAACGATTCCACCGCCCAAGCACACCGGCTGGCAGACCGGATACGAAAGCAATTGTCAAAACCGCTGGTCCACATCAACCTTATCCCCCTTAATCCGACCCGCCGATATCCGGGTTCCCCCGCGAATACCGAACGGATCGAAGCCTTTCGCGGCGTACTGGCTGAAGAAGGATTGGCCTGCACGGTCCGTCTGGCCCGCGGCGTCGACATCGCCGCCGGTTGCGGGCAACTCGCCGGCTCGGTCGATGCCGTTTCCCCAAAGCGCCCGTCGGGGTAATCCCGTCCAAATATCAAAGCTTGGAGGTCGTGTCGTCGTATACTTGGCCGGCATCCAGGGCTTGTTCGTCATGCCGGCGTATACCTAGCCGGCATCCAGGACTTGTTCGTCTTGCCGGCGTGTACCTAGCCGGCATCCAGCGGTTGTTCGTCATGCCGGCGTGTACCTAGCCGGTATCCAGCGGTTGTCCGTCATGCCGGCGTGTACCTGGCCGGCATCCAGAAACCTTCGGAGCAAATCCTTCAACCCATGCTCCTGGACCCCGGCTGAGAACACGCCGGGATGACATCGGTCTGGAAGGCCGCTATGCCGAAGAGATGCCATCATTTTCCTGAAAAAGTTCGTCAT